>URRK01000051.1 GCA_900550315.1 uncultured Oscillospiraceae bacterium
TTTATTAAACCGCCTTATTGAAAAAATCGTCATTCACGAAAAAACGGATGAAAACGGCGAAACATTTTACACCTACGGCGGCTATTTTGGCGACTGGCCGAATGACGCAAACTTTTGCTGCGACGGCCTTTGCTACCCCGACGGCACCCCGCACACCGGGCTGTACGAGTACAAGGAGTTTATTAAGCCGCTGTTTGCCGCTGTAACCGGGCCGAACGAGGTTACCGTTACCAGCCGGTACGATTTTATTTCTTCTAAAAATTTAGATATGGTTTGCACCGTGCTGAAAAACGGTGAGCCTTACCGCACCGTAACGGTTGAAAGCACCAATGTGCCCGCCCGCCAAAGCCGTGCCTTTGCGGTAGACCTAAGCCACCCGCAGGACGGCAGCCGTTACACCCTGCGCGTTAGCTTTGTGCAGCGGCAAAACACGGCCTTTGAGCCGGCCGGGTACGAGGTTGGCTTTACCGAGTGCGAGCTTTGCCCCGCAGCCGACCGGGCCGATTATACCAAAGCGGCCGAATATCCGCAATCGTCGGCTCCGCTGGCCTACCGCCAAAACGGCCCCGTTTTAACCGTTACGGCCAACAACCGGGCTTACAGCTTTCACTTAGCGCGCGGCCTTTTGTGCGGCTTGGAAAAGGACGGCACCCAGTGCTTAGACGGCTTTATGCAGCTTTGCACTTACCGCGCCCCGCTGGATAACGACCGCATTGTGAAAAGTGCCTGGGCCGAGCAAAAGCTGGAGCACACCTACACTGACGCCAACAGCCGGGTAGAAATTTTAACCAAAACGCCCGAAAAGTTCGTAATAAAGGCACAAATTGTACACGCCGCCGCGGTGATTAAACCAATTCTTACCGGGACCATTACCTACACCGTAACGCAAAATGGGGAGTTAGAGGTTCAGGTGCAAACCAAAACGCGGGCAAATTTAAGCTTTTTATTGCCGCGCTACGGCTTTGAGCTGGCCCTTTGCCCGGGGTTTGAGCAGGTAGAATATTTAGGCTACGGCCCGCGCGAAAATTATTCCGACTTTAAAGCCGCCGCCTACTTTGCCAACTTTAAAACAACCGTTAGCAGCGAGTACGAGCCTTATGTAAAACCGCAGGATTGTGCCAACCACACCGGGGTTCGCAGGCTGTGCCTTGCGGGCAACGGCACAACGCTTACCTTTGTGCCAAAGGGTGAAATGCATTTTTCCGCCCTGCATTATTCGGCAAAAGAGCTGGCCGCTAAGCCGCTGGCGCACGATTTGGTTAAGGACGACCGCACCTTTTTGCATATTGATTACAAAAACGGCGGCGTTGGCTCAAACAGCTGCGGCCCAAGGCCGCACGAGCAGTACCAAATTAACCGCCGCGAAAATGAATTTAGCTTTAAGGTGTTTTAAAAATGTTGAATTGTTGCGAGCAGTGCGCTTATTACCGTTACGATGAGGAGTTTGAGGAATACTATTGCAGTGTTACCTTAGATGAGGACGAGGCCGAAAAAATTTTAAGCAACACGGCCGAGCACTGCAAGTATTTTAACCCTTACGACGAGTACAAAATTGTGCAAAAGCAAAATTAGCAAAAACCGTTGTCAGGCCGGCCCTGTGCCTCTTGGCAACGGTTTTTTTAAAAGGAAATTGTTGGAATTTTAGTTATTTTACCTATGTAAATTTTTTGCAATTTGTGTTATAATGTAATGGTAAAAGAAGAGAGAACAATGGGCGCCACAGGCTTTAAAATTGGGCTTACCGGCGCCAAAAGGGCAGTGCAGCAAATGGCTGCATAAAAAGAGGATGAAAAATGGAACCCGGCAATTTTAAACTGAATGAAACCGTTTTTTACAGCGCGCAAGGCGTTTACACCATTACTGGCCAAACCGTGCGGGACTTTTTAGGCGAAAAAAAGCCGTATTTAGAGCTGACCCCGGTCAGCGAGCACAACGCTAAAATTTATGTTCCGCTGGATAATGCCGTTGCCTTTGGCAAAATGCAGCCGCTGCTTTCAAAGCAGGAGTGTTTAAATTTGCTGCAGGTTGAAGGGGAGCAGGAGTGCGGCTGGATCTTGAACGACAGCGAGCGCAAAACGGCCTACAGCGCGGTGCTTTCAGGCACCGACCGCGGCGCGCTGCTGCACATGGTGCGTTGCTTAAACCGGCACCGGCTGCAGCAGGGCAAAAAGGGCAAAAAGCTGCATTTGGCCGATGAACGGTTTTTAAAAAACGCGCAGCGTCTGCTGGTAGAGGAGCTTAGCTTAGTGCTGCAGGTAGAGCAGGAAAAAGCCACCGCCCTGGTTTTAGGGCAGTAAGGGCCTTTAAAAACCGGCACTTTGCCGTTGGTTTTTGGCTGTTGTTACATTATTTATTACATAGTACAGACCGGCGGGTTTATTCTAACCGGCCAAAAACAAAAGCAGCGCGGCAGGGTTTAACCTGCTGCGCTGCTTTTTTCACAAAGCTTGTAAGAACTCTGCCTTGCGCCGGGGCTGCGTGAGCCGCCATGTCGGCATTTATTTTGCCAAAAACCGGGAAAGGAACTCCTTGGTTTTTTCGCTTTTGGGGTTTTCAAAAATCTGCTGCGGCGCGCCCTCCTCGCAAATAACGCCGTCGGCCATAAATACTACATTGGTAGAAACATCTCTGGCAAAGGCCATTTCGTGGGTTACAACAATCATGGTAAGCCCCTCCTGCGCCAAGCTGCGCATAACGGCCAAAACCTCGCCAACCATTTGCGGGTCTAACGCACTGGTGGGTTCGTCAAACAGCAGCACCTCGGGCTGCATGGCCAGCGCTCGGGCAATGGCAACCCGCTGCTTTTGCCCGCCCGAAAGCTGCGAGGGCTTGGCGTTAATGTAGGGCGCCATGCCAACCTTTTCTAAGTAGTGCAGGGCGGCTTTTTTGGCCTCGGCCTTGGGCTTGTGCAGCACCTTAATTTGGCCGATCATGCAGTTTTTTAATACATTCATGTTGTTAAACAGGTTAAACGACTGAAAAACCATGCCAACATGGGCGCGGTAAGCGCTGGCGCCGCCCTTTTGGCTGTTAATGTTTTTTCCGTGGTACAAAATTTCCCCGGAGGAGGGAATTTCCAGCAGGTTAATGCACCGCAGCAGGGTGGATTTACCCGAGCCGGAGGCCCCAATAATGCTGGTAACATCCCCCGTTTTTACAGAAAAGTCAATATCCTGCAGCACCTGGTGCTTGCCAAACGCCTTGGAAAGGTGTTGAATTTGTAAAATCGGCTCAGACATTACCGTTCCCCCTTTTTCAGCTTTTTAACATAAGAATACATACCGCTGGTGTGGGCTAAGGTGTCGGTCGTGGCAATGTTAAAATTCTCCGGCCCGTCCAGCTTTTTCTCCCACAGTCGCAGCAGCAGCGAGCAAACAATGGTCATAATTAAATAAATGGTAAGGGTAATAACAGCCGAGGGGAAGTAAACGTAGGTGGCACCGGTAATGGCCTTGTGGGCGGCAAACAGCTCGGTGTAGCCAATTACAAACATTACCGAGGTATCTTTAATATTAATAATTAGGTTGTTGCCAATTTGGGGAATAATGTTGCGAATGGTTTGCGGCAAAATAACGTAAAGCATGGTTTTAAAATGGTTCATGCCAATAGATTTTGCTCCTTCGGTTTGCCCAATATCAATTGACATAATGCCGCCGCGCACCGTTTCGGCCATGTAGGCGCCGGTGTTAATAGAAACTACTAAGTAAGCGGCAAAGGTAGCCTCAAAATTAATGGCGTTGTTAGAAAAATAGGGCAGCGCGTAGAAAATTAAAATGGCCTGAATAATCATAGGGGTACCGCGAAACACCTCTACATAAATGCGCACAATTGCTTTAACCAGCCCTAAAAGCACCCGTTTTATAAGGGGATCCTGCTTAGTGCAGGGAATGGTTTGAATAATGCCGCAGGCCAGGCCAATAATGCAGCCAATGGCGGTGGCAACCAGGGCCAGCTCAATGGTTCTTAAGGCGCCGGTTAAATACTGGCCGGAGCTTTTTCCCCAACAGCTAAGAATATCGCCCCACAGCTCGGCAAGCTTGTTCATAATTTTTTACCTCGTTTGCAAGTTTTGGCCGGCGGGCAGCAAACGCCGCGCGGGCGCCCGGCTGCTTACCGGCCTTAGTTGGCAGGGTGCCCTGCCGTTGTTTATTTAGAAAGCGGTTGAATTTTGGTGGCTTGGCCCATAATGCTGTTAAAATCGTCGGCCGTCATGGTCTTTAATACTTCGTCAATTTTGTTTTTCAGCTCGGTGTTGCCCTTTTTAACCGAAATACCAATGTTAATGTCGCCTTCGTTTACTTTAAAAGAATCTTTTTCCAAATTTAAAATTTGCAAGTCGGGGTAGGCAATTAAGGCACCCTGCGCGGTGGGCATATCGGTGCAAATAAAGTCTACGGCGCCGGTTTCTAACGCCATAAGCATGGCCGGTGCGGTTTCGGCCGCCGTTTGTTTTACCGCGCCGTTAATTTGCGGCAGGCAGGTGTCGTACCAAATGGTGCCAATTTGGGAGGTGCATTTACCGCCCGAAAGGTCGGAAAGCTTGGTCGCACCTGCAAATTTGCTGCTCTTTTTGGCCATGCAAACAATGCTGGCGTAAATGTACGGGCCGGCAAAATCAACCTGCTGCATCCGTTCTTCGGTCATGGATTGGCCGGCAATAACAGCGTCTACCGTGCCGGTTTGCACCGCCGGAACTAAAGATTCCCAATCCAGACGAACAACCTCTAACTTCCAGCCCTTGGCCTCGCAGATCTTTTTGGCCATCATAACATCGTACCCGTTGGCGTAGTCGTTCGAATCCTTAATGGGTACCGCGCCGTTCGAGTCGTCCGATTGCGTCCAGTTATACGGGGCGTAAGCGCACTCCATAGCAACGGTCAGCACGCCGTCCTCCACGCCGGTTTTTTGGGCGCTTTCCCCGCCGCAGCCGGCAAAGCAGCCAACGCAAAGGGCAACCGCCAAAAGCAACGAAACTAATTTTGTCATCTTCATTTTTAAAACCTCTCTTTTTATTTAGCCGGCGGGCGGAGCCCGCTTCGGCTTAAAAATAAATAAAAATAAGCCTGTGACCCGACAAAGCGGAACCACAGGCTTAAAAACTGCTTAATTTAAGGCAAAGGCCAATGATAGCGCTCCATAATAATATGACAGTTTAACACCTGTTTGGCGCTAACCCAGCAGCTTTACGGCGGCAACCGTAAAACAACTTCGGCAGAATTGCCTTTTGCCCGCGGCTGCTTGCCGGCATTGCCAGCGGGGGACTCATCGTTTCTGCTCCTCTATCAAGTACAGATTAAATTTTTACTTATTATAGCGCACAAATTTAGCCTTGTCAACCCTTTTGGCCCGTATTTTCGCTAAAATTTGCAAATTTTAGGCCGGTTTGCGGTAAAATTGCGCCATACTTGTTTATTTTGCCTTCATAATTTTAACATAAGCCGGGCTTACAATAGGGGTACAAAGCAAAAATAAAATGAAAAAAGGGGGAGCACGCCATGCCGAAAACGGTATTTGAGCGGGTAGAAAAAAAGTATTTGCTAACGCCTCGGCAGGCTGCACAGCTGCAAAGCCTTTTGCAGGGGCACCTGGTGCCGGATGAATACGGCCCCAGCACCGTTTGCAGCCTTTACGCCGACACGGCCGATTATTTATTAATTCGCCGCTCGGTAGAAAAGCCGGCGTATAAAGAAAAGCTGCGTCTGCGTACCTACGGGGTGCCAACCGGGCAGTCCACCGCTTTTTTAGAGCTGAAAAAGAAGCTGAACGGCACCGTTTACAAGCGCCGTCTAACCTTAAATTACCAAACCGGCCTTAAAATTTTAAACGGGCAGCGGCAGCTGCTGCCGGGTACGCAAATTGGGCGGGAAATTGGCTGGTTTTTACAAAGCTACAACGGCCTGCGCCCCACCGCTGCGGTTTTTTGTAAGCGGCAGGCATTTTGCGACCGCGGCGACCCCACCCTGCGTTACACCTTTGACCGAAACATTACAGCGTGCCTAAACCGGCTGGATCTTTCGGTTAACGCTGGGGGCGTACCGCTTTTAAACCCCGGCGAAGTGCTGCTGGAACTAAAAACCGGCCAAAACCTGCCGCTTTGGCTTTGCCGGCTGCTTAGCGAGCTTAAAATTTACCCTACCGGCTTTTCTAAATACGGCACGCTGTACCAAAATTTTGTTTTAGGCGGGTGGCCGTTGCCGGCTGGGTCGAGCAGGGCTGTTTGCCGGTAACGGCACTACACTTTGGCGGCCAAGCGCCCAAAAAAGCTTTTAAAAACGATTCGGCCAGCGCTTTAAGCCGGGGTTGCTTTAGGGCAATTTTTTGCGGCGCTGCGTTATTTAAATAAACAAGCAATTTTTTGTGCTAAAGCGGCCCGAGCAACGGCACAGTCTGGAGTGCGTTATATTGCTTTTGGCATTTCGCAGCCTTGGCATTCTGCGCCTTTGGCCTTTTGCAGCAACTTTGGCTTTTCGCTTTTTTTGCAAGCTTTTTCGCTTTTTTGCATTCTTCTTTTTGCGCTTTAAAATGTTTTGAACGGAGAGTTTTACCATGTTGGAACAAATTTTTACCTCTATTACCCAAAACACCGTAACCCCCGCCGGCTTTTTTATTTGCACCGGCTGTTCGCTGCTGCTGGGCTTTTTGCTGGCGGCAGCCTACCAGTTTAAAAACAGCACCAGTAAAAGCTTTGTGCTAACCTTAGCGCTGCTGCCAACCATTGTGCAGGTTATTATGATGTTGGTCAACGGTAATTTGGGCACCAGCGTGGCGGTTATGGGCGCTTTTTCGCTCATCCGCTTTCGCTCGGCACCCGGCACCGCGCGGGAAATTTTAGCCATTTTTTCGGCCATGGCGGTTGGGCTGGCTACCGGGGTGGGCTACATTGGCATTGCGGCCGTTTTTACGGCTATTATAATAGCGGCAACCTTTTTGTACACCGTTACCGGTTTTGGCGCCGGTGCCAATTGCAGGCGGGAGCTTAAAATTACCATTCCCGAAAGCTTAGATTACACCGAGGTATTTGGCGATCTGTTTGAAAAGTATACGAAATCACACCGCTTGAACAAGGTTAAAACCAGTAACCTGGGCAGCCTGTTTCAGCTGTATTATTCGGTAGAGCTGCGTTCGGAGCAGCAGGAAAAAGCGTTTTTAGACGAGCTGCGCTGCCGTAACGGAAATTTAGATATTATTAGCAGCCGTTTTGCAACGGTGCGGGAGGAGCTGTAAAACACCATGAAAAAATTATTTTCCGTTTGCACGGCGCTTTGCCTGCTTTTGGTGGCTGCGGGGTGCGGCAAAAGCAGCAACACCGGCACCGCAGCGGTTGCGGCCGGGGCGGCTCATTCCTCCATTTCGGTAGAAAAAATGAACTTGGAATTGACCGACCGGGACAGTGATGATTCTTATAGTGCCGACTCGGCCGTTACTTTAAGCAAGACCGATGAGGTTTTAAACATTACGGCGGCCGGCACCTACCTGGTAAGCGGAACACACCGCCAAATTGTGGTGGCCGCGCCCGAAAACGCCAAGGTGCAGCTGGTGCTGCAAAATGTAACGCTGACCGCGCAAAACGAGCCGGCTATTTATGTAAAATCGGCCGACAAGGTTTTTGTAACGCTGGCTGAGCAAAGCGTGAATACCGTTTCAGACGGCGGCAGCCGCCAAAGTGGGCAGGAAGGCGCCGACGCAGCCATTTTCAGCAAGGCCGACCTAACGGTAAACGGCACCGGCTCCTTAAAGGTTACCGGCAATTACAAGCACGGCATTGTAAGTAAGGATGACCTTGTAATTGCCAACGCCAAGCTGGCAGTTACCGCCGCGCGCCACGGGTTAGAGGGCAAGGATTGCCTAAAGCTGAGCGAGGCCGATTTAACTGTAACCGCCGGGGGCGACGCCCTGCGCAGCACGAATGAGGAGGACGAAACCCGCGGTTTTATTGTTGTTTACAGCGGCAATTACAGCCTAACCGCCGAGCAGGACGCCGTGCAGGCCCAAACCGCACTGCTTATTAAAAACGGCACCTTTACCCTGCAAAGCGGCGGCGGCAGCGCCAACGCCAGCACCACCCCAAACGGTGAAAAAAACCAAAATTGGGGCAACTGGGGCCGGCCGGAGCAGGAAAACAGCACCGCAGACGAAAACACCGCCAGCGCCAAGGGCCTAAAGGCGGGCACGCTGTTAAAAATTGAAAACGGCAGCTTTACGGTAGATTCCTCTGACGACGGTATTCACGCCAACGGCGATATTGAAATTAACGGTGGCAGCCTGCAGCTTACCTCGGGCGACGACGGCGTGCACGCCGACAGCAGCCTGTTTGTAAACGGCGGTACGCTTACGGTTCAAAAATCTTACGAGGGGTTAGAGGCCGGCGCGTTAAACCTAAACGGCGGTAATTTAAGCATTACCGCCTCAGACGACGGCTTGAACGCTGCCGGCGGAAAGGACGGTTCTGCTTTAAACGGGCGGCCGGGGCAAAACGAATTTGCTGCCGACGAAAGCGTTGCGCTGAACATTACCGGCGGGTACCTTTTTGTAAACGCCTCGGGCGACGGGCTGGATTCTAACGGCAATTTAACCGTTACCGGCGGCACAGTTTTGGTTACCGGGCCGGAGGATAACGGCAACGGCGCGCTGGATTATAACGGCGAAGCGGTAATTACCGGCGGCACCGTTATTGCTACGGGCAGCAGCGGCATGGCGCAGGGCTTTGGCCAAAATTCTACGCAGGCGGCGTTTATGTACACCCTAACGCAAACGGTGCAGGGCGGCACCGAGGTTGCCGTTACCCAAAAGGACGGCACGGTGCTGGCCTCGTTTTTACCCTCTAAGGCCTTTAACAATGTGGTTGTAAGCTGCCAAGGACTTAGCAGCAGCGGCACCTACCAATTAAAGCTGGGCGGTACGGTTTCGGGGGCCGATGAAAACGGCTTTGCCGAAAGCGGCACCGTTAGCGGCGAGCAAAGCAGCTTAGAGGTTGCGCTAACCGGCCAAATTACAACCTTTGGCAGCGCCGGCGGCTTAGGGCAAAACGGCGGGCCCGGTAAGGGCGGCCAGGGGGAACCCGGCCAAAAGGGCAAGGGCGGGCCCGGCGGCAACAGGCAGTAACCCCCACGCCGCCAAAAAACGCGGTAATTTTAACAAATTGCCAAGGCGTTTAACAAGGCTTACACTTGAATTTTTTAAAATCGGTGTTTGTAAGTGTACCATGGTTAAAGGGCAGTATAAAAGTAAGACAAATTGCAGCGCTGAAAATTTTAATAAGCAAACAAAAAGGCAACGGACCGTCCACTTTTTTGGGGTCCGTTGCCTTTGATTTATTTTGCTTAGTAAAAATAAAATTTATTTAGCGGCCTGTTTTTGTGCGTTTACATGGCGTTTAATTGCTTCAAACGAGCTGTCGCTAATATCGTGCTCCATTTTGCAAGCGTCCTCGGCCGCAATGGCCGGGTCTACCCCTAAGCGAATTAAAAAATCGCTTAGCAGGGTGTGGCGCTCGTAAATTTTTTGTGCAATTTCAAGGCCGGAGCTTGTTAGGGTAATATAGCCGGATTTATCTACCAAAATAAACCCGCCCTCTTTTAACAGGCCAACCGCCCGGCTTACGCTGGGCTTGGAGAAGTTCATGTAGGTGGCAACATCCAACGAACGAACCGCCCCGCTTTTGCGGGCCAGCACATAAATTGATTCCAAGTACATTTCGCCGGATTCCTGCAAATGCATGGTAGGTTCCCCCTTTAAATAATAGTTGATTTGGCAAGGCCGGGTGCCCCAAGGGCCGGGGCGGCGCTAATTTTAACGGCGGCAAGGCTGGGCAAAGGGCTAAACAAAAGGGCCTTGCCGGTTTGTTTGCCCAAAGCGGCGCGGTTTGGCCTTTGCAAACCGCCTTTAAAACGCTTTTTACTGCTTTTAGGCGTTTCTTACCGTTTAGTATACCACTTTTTTTTCGTTTAAGCAAGTGCCGGTTTTAAATTTTCGGCGCAGGGCTTAATCGGCAACGGTTAGCTCAATTTGGTCGCCAACAAAGGTTACGCTGCCGCTTTTTAAAGATTGCGCCGTAATTTTTCTATCGGCTGCAGCAGCCGGGTCTAAGCTT
>URRK01000052.1 GCA_900550315.1 uncultured Oscillospiraceae bacterium
GTACACATCTACCAGCCCGTTTAAAGGCTGCAGGCTTTCAAGGCTTTCAAACCCGCCGCAATTGTAAATAACCGGCAAATGCAGGCCGTTTGCTTTTGCCAATTCAAGGGCCTTTGCAACCCCGGGAGCGTAGTGCGTAGCGGTTACTAAATTAATATTATGTACCCCTGCCTGCTGCAGCCGCAGTAGGCTTTGGCAAAGCTGCTGCGGGGTAAATTCCAGTCCTTGAGCCGCCCTGCCGCTAATTTTAAAATTTTGGCAGTAGACGCAGCCTAAACTGCAGTGGCAAAAAAACACCGTACCGGAGCCAGCTACGCCCGAAATAACCGGTTCCTCCCCAAAGTGGGGCGCAATACGGCTAATTTGCATTTGGGTACCGGCCCCGCAAAAGCCGGTTTTTTCGTACCGGTTTACCCCGCAGGCCCGCGGGCACAGCCGGCAATTTTGGTAGGCGTTAAAACGCCCGCTTTGGCTATTTTGGTTCTTGTTTTGCAAGCGGTTTTCCCCTTTTAATAATTTGGCTGATTTTGCAAATAATAATGTAAAACAAATTCAAAAAACAGGATGTGTAGGTATGAAAAAAAGGCTGAAATTACTGGTTGCCGTGCTAACCGCAACGTGCCTGTTTGGGGGCGCCATTTGCCTTTCGCCGGCGGCGCTTTCTAAAATCGGCTCCCGCGGGGACGAGGTTCGGCAAATTCAAACCCGTTTAAAAAAATGGGGCTATTACAGCGGCAGCGTAGACGGCATTTACGGCACCGCCACCAAAAAAGCGGTTCAAAGTTTTCAACAAAAAAACGGCCTAACGGCCGACGGCATTGCCGGCCCCAAAACACTGAAAAAAATCGGCATTTCCTCCGGCTCAGCCAGCTCAGTTACAGGCGCTTCTAACGCCGATTACAACCTGCTGGCGCGCATTATTTCGGCCGAGGCTCGCGGCGAGCCGTACAGTGGGCAGGTTGCCGTAGGGGCGGTAGTGCTAAACCGGGTAGAGCACCCCTCTTTTCCCAACAGTGTTTCGGGGGTTATTTACCAATCGGGCGCTTTTTCCTGCCTTTACGACGGGCAGTTTGAAAAACCGGTTGCCGACAGCGCCTACCGCGCCGCACGCGACGCCCTAAACGGCATGGACCCCAGCGGCGGTGCCATTTACTATTTTAATCCCGCCACCGCCACCAGCAAGTGGATCTGGTCTCGCCCGTTAATTACCGTTATTGGCAAGCACCGGTTTTGCAAATAGATTTTAAAAATTGCCAGCATACGGCGCTGTTAGTGTGCCTTTTTAGCGGGCTTACAGCTGGGTGCTGCTGCCTTGCGGGCTTACGCCAATCTGCAGGAAACCTCGCCCGAGGAAAGCACCCTTTGCTGCCCGTTTGGCAGCTGCACCACCAAGCCGTAATCGCGGGCAACATCTACCGCCGTTGCAGTTTGCTGCACCCCGTTTTGTTCAAAGGTAACCTTGTGGCCCAGCAAAAGCTGACGGCTTTTGTAGTCACTGTAAATATCCGGACCGGCCGGGTTTTGCAGCAGGTTTGCAAGCTGATTTAAAACCTCGGCCGTTAAGCGGTTTTTAGCGTTGCCCTGCGGCTCTTTAAAAATGCTGCCGGCAACCCTGGCAACCTCGGGCGGAAAACCGCCGACCGGCTCGGTAACATTCAGCCCCAATCCCAGCACCGCGTATTCAACCATGCCGGTTTCTAAATCGGCGGCGGCCTCGGTTAAAATCCCGCACACCTTTTTGCCGTTTATAAAAACATCGTTTACCCACTTAATTTGCGGGGTTTGCCCGGTAAGCTTTTCTACCGCGCGACAAACGGCAACCGACGCCGCCGTTGTAAACAAAACTGCCTGCTGCATTTGCAGCTGCGGTCGCAGCAGCAGACTAATGTAAACCCCAGTACCGGGGGGCGAAAAAAAGCTGCGGCCGCGCCGCCCGCGCCCGCCCGTTTGCTGCCCGGCTACCAACACGGTGCCCGCCGGCGCCCCCTGCTGCGCCAAAAGTTTAAGGTCACTGTTGGTAGAGACGGTGCAATCAACCGTTTGCAGATTCAAGCATAGCGCTTCGCCCCGCAAATACTGTTGTATTCCTAACGCGCTTAAGGTGTCGTCCTCTGGCTCCAGCCGGTAGCCGCACCGGGGCGCCGCCGTAACGGCAAAGCCACGGCTTTGCAGGGCTTGTATACTTTTCCAAACCGCGGCGCGCGTTACCCCGGCCTGCCGGGCCAGAGCCTGGCCCGAAACAAATTGGCCGCGGTTTTCGGTTAATATTTTTAAAACAGTATCAGTTAACATTTTTGTCCTCCGCAAAAGGTTCTGTTACCAGTATAAAGCCGGCCGGCAAAAAGTTCAATACCCTTTTGCAAAAACTAACCATAAATTAGGCGGTAATTGTATGCTTAGAATTATTTTTAGAACCGTTTTCATGTATTTGGCGGTTTGCGTAGCCGTGCGGCTAATGGGTAAACGCCAAATTGGCGATATGCAGCCCACCGAGCTGGTGGTAACGCTGCTAATCTCTGAAATTGCGGCCATTGCCCTGCAGGATACCTCGCAGCCGGTGTTTATAGGCCTGGCCTCCATGTTAATGTTGGTGGTTTTAGAAATTCTTGCCTCGGTTTTAATTTTAAAAAACACCCACCTGCGCCGAATTTTTGGCGGAAAATCTATTGTTATTATTAAAAACGGAAAAATTGATCAAAAGGCCATGAAAAGCGTTCGCATGACGGTTTTTGACCTGGTAGAAATGCTGCGGATGCAGGGGGTTTTTAATATTGACGAGGTAGACAGCGCCATTTTAGAAATTAACGGAAACCTTAGTGTTCGGCCTAAGGCGGCATTTGCCCCGGCCGTTAGCCGGGAGGTTACCAAAAACCCGCAGGACGGCGGCCTGCCCATGCCGGTTATTACCGACGGCATTATTATGGATTCCTCTTTGCAATTTTTAGGGTTAAGCCGACAGGAGCTAAATCAATTTTTGCAAAAACGCAGCTTAAAAGCCCAAAACATTTATTTAATGACGCTGGATTTTGCACGCACCGCAACCATTGTTTTAAAGGAGCAAGACTTATGAAACGCTTAATTGCCGCTGCTGCGGCCGCCGCCCTGGTTTTAGGGCTGGCCATTTTTTGCAACCTTCAAACCAAAAGCACGGCTAAGGCCGTAGCCCAAAAAACAGGCGCTATTCTTGCAAGTGCCGCAGCCCAAAAAACCACCGGCCAGGAGCAGGAATTTTGCCGCTATTGGGCACAGCAGGAGCCGGTTCTTAGCCTGTTTATGAACCACACCACATTGCAGGAAATTGGCTTAGCGACCGTTAAAATGCAAACGGCGGCCAATAACGGCGAGTTTTTTGAAGTTAGTGCCGCCGCGCGGGAGATAGAATACACCGTGCAAAAAGCGTACGAGGATGAAAAGCTGCGCTGGGCGGTTCTTTTTTAAAAAACTTAAACTTTTTTAAAATTTGCAAAAAATAATGCTTGACAAGCCGCCCGGTTCACGCTATAATATATAGGTCCCGCGCAGAAATGGCGGCATAGCTCAGTTGGCTAGAGCATTCGGTTCATACCCGAAGTGTCGTTGGTTCAAATCCGACTGCCGCTACCATTTTTGAAGGGCGGCGAAACATTGCCGTCTTTCTCATTTGTGGCCCGGTGGTCAAGCGGTTAAGACACCGCCCTTTCACGGCGGTAACACGAGTTCGATTCTCGTCCGGGTCACCATTTTACAATTACATAAGCGCCGGTAGCTCAGTTGGATAGAGTGTTTGGCTACGAACCAAAAGGTCGGGGGTTCGAATCCCTTCCGGCGCACCACGAAAAAAGCAATTGCGTTTTGCAATTGCTTTTTTCTGTTCTATTCGCATTACGGCGCGTTCTATTGCCTTGCTGTAATATTCGGCTTATTTAAGTAAGCTTGGCACCGCAAATGAGAGGGCGAAAATTACTTTTAACAGCGCTGCACCAAAAAGAAAATTTTTGCTTTTTCACCCTAAATTAGCCGCACAAAACCGGCAAATTTAAATGAGCAGCACTAAGGTGCCGGCAACAAGTAACAACAGGCCAACAGCCGCTTTTTTGGTAAGCTTTTCGTGAAATAAGACGGCCGAAAAAGCAATAGAAACCAAAATGCTTAATTTATCTATTGGCACCACCACGCTGGCAGGGCCCTGCTGCAGCGCCTTGTAGTAGCAAAGCCAGGAGCCGCCCGTTGCAAAGCCCGAAAGGCAAATAAACAAAAGCTCGCGCCGCGAGATTACCAAAACTGCCTTTTGTTTACCCTTTAAAAGCACCATAAACCAAGCCATAATTAGCACCACGCCGGTTCTTAGGGCGGTGCCAAGGTTAGATTCTACCCCGGTTATTCCCACCTTAGCTAAAATAGAGGTTAAGCTGGCAAACACGGCCGAAAGCACCGCGTAACAAAGCCAACCCCTGCCCTTTGGCCTTTCGGGCTCTGCTTGCTTTTTTTCTACCATAAAAAAGGTGCCAACCCCAATAAGCAAAACGGCCAAGGCCTTTAACCAGGTAAGCGCCTCGCCCAAAAAAGCACAGGCCAGCAAAATGGTTAACACGGTAGAAGATTTATCTATAGGAACAACCTTGTTTACATCCCCAAGCTGCAGCGCTTTAAAATAGCAAAGCCAGGACGCCCCAGTAGCCAACCCGGAAAGTATTAAAAACACCCAGGTTTTAACGCTCAGCGAGCCCAAAGTATTGGCCGAGCCCGCCAACCACACCATAAGCCAGGAAAACAGCAGCACCACCATGGTGCGAATGGCAGTTGCAACATCCGAATTGGTTTTTTTAATTCCGCATTTGGCCAAAACGGCCGTAAGCCCGGCAAACAAGGCCGAGCCAAACGCAAACAGCACCCACATTTTTTTACACCCCTTTATTTTGGCTAACAGGGGGCTGCTTGCCCGCTAAGTCAAAACAGTTAAACACCGCCCGGTTCAGCCGGCAGGTTTAAATAATTCCTGCTTGCCAAACCAAACGGTGTATTTTTTACGAAAGCTTTACGCTCTCCCACAAACGGTCCATCTCTTTTTTCAGCTCGTCGCTTAAATCCTCAAAATAGCTGGTTTTAGGCTTTTGCGCCGCCGTGGGGTACAAAATTTCGTTTTGGTAATATTCGTATTCGGGGTTGTTTACAACCTCGGTGTTCGGGCTGGCGTAGCCAATGTACTCGGCGTTGGCGCGGGCAATTTCGGGCTCTAACAAAAAGTTTATGTACAGCATTGCCGCCTCATAATTCTGCGCGGTTTTTGGAATACAAATAGAGTCAATAAAAATATTGGTGCCCTCTTTAGGGTAGGCAAAGGCCAATTTTTCGTTATTTTCTGCCATGGTAAAGTAATCGCCGGCGTAGTAAGGCGCAACGGCCGCCTCGCCGGATTCCATTTTGTCAAAAACCTCATCCATAACATAAGACTGTATGAGTGGCTTTTGCTGCTTTAGCTTTTCGGCAGCCTTTTGCAGGTCGGCCTTGCTTTCGCTGTTAACATCCAGCCCCAGCAAAAATTGGGCCGTTGCAAAGGCGTCTCTTGGGTTGTTAAAGTTTAAAATGCCGTAGGGCTTATATTCTTCGCTCCAAAGCACCTTCCAGGAGGCAGCGTCCTCGGCCGAAATAACGGTTTTATCGTAAATTAAACCCACCATACCAACCGAGTACGGAACCGAATATTCGTTATTCGGGTCAAAATAAGCGTTTTTGTAAGCGCTGTCAATGTACTTGTAGTTGGTAAGCTTGGCGGTATCCAGCTTCATCAGCAGGCCCTCGTTAGCCATGCGGGCAATCATATAATCCGACGGAATAATGACATCATACGCAATGCCGCCGCCGCTGAGCTTAGAATACATAGATTCGTTAGAATCGTAATTGGTGTAGTTTACCTTAATGCCGGTAATTTTCTCAAACTCGGCGTTTACATCTAAGGTGTCCTCGTACCCGTCGGAAATGTATTCGCCCCAGTTGTAAACATTTAAGGTGGTGCCGGCTAAATCGCGCGGGTAGGTTCCCCGCAGGGCAACCAGCGGCTCAGCGTTTTTGTTGGCGTAGCCCGAAAAAATAATAACCGAGGCCGAAAGCACTGCCACAAGCAGCACCGAGGTTACCTTGCAAACCCTTGGCACAACCGTTTTGTTGCGGTCGGCCACGGGCTTAGCTGCTTTTTTAGCCCGGCGCGCCTTTACCGAGGCCTCGCGCTGCACGGGGTCCTCCCCCTTGCCAATGTTATTTAAAATAAGCAGCACCAGCACCGCAATAAACACCACGGTAGAAAGGGCGTAAATATCCATTCGAACATGCTTTTTCGTCATGGAATAAATTAAGATTGGCAGGGTTTGAAAGTCGGAGCCGCTGGTAAAGTGGCTAATTACAAAATCGTCTAACGACAGGGTAAAGGCCATAACAAACCCGGTAGAAATGCCGGAGGAGATTGCCGGCAAAATAACCCGAAAAAAGGATTTTAACCGCGTGCAGCCCAAATCCTCGGCCGCCTCGGAAAGGTGCGCGTCGGTTTGGTTTAGCTTTGGCATAACCGAAAGCAACACATAAGGAATATTAAAGGTAATATGCGCAATAAGCAGAGTGGTAAAGCCCAGCACGCTTTTGGTGCCAACCAAAACCCCAACAAACACAAACAGCAGCATCATAGAAATGCCGGTTACAATGTCCGGGTTCATCATTGGAATGTTGGTAACCGTCATGGCAACGCTTTTAGTCCATTTGCGTTTAAAGGCGTGTATGCCAACAGCGGCCGCCGTGCCAATAACGGTAGCAATAACCGAGGAAAGCACCGCTAAAATAATAGAATTTTTTAAGGCGTTGATCAGCTCGGTATCCTTTAACAGTGCGCGGTACCATTGCAGCGAAAACCCGGTAAAAACCGAGGAGCTGTTGCTTTGGTTAAACGAGTAGATTAAAATAACCAACAGCGGCGCAAACAAAAATAAAAACACCAGGCCAATGTAAATTTTGCAAAAATGTTTCATATCAGCACCCCTCCGTCCTCATCGGCAAAGCGGTTCATAAAAAACATGCTAATTAAAATCATAACCATAAGAACCAACGAGAGCGAAGCCCCCAAATTGTAGTTCCCGGTGTTCATAAACTGCGCCTCAATGGCGTCGCCTATTAACAGCGTTTTGCCGCCGCCCAGCTTTTGCGAAATGTAAAAAGTGCTAACCGCCGGCACAAATACCATGGTAACGCCCGAAACAATGCCCGGTACGCTCATCGGCAAAATAATGCGTTTTAATTTCATCCACGCGCCGGAGCCCAAGTCGTCGGCCGCCTCTAACAGCGGGCGGTCAATTTTGCACATAACCGAATAAATGGGCAGAATCATGTACGGAATAAAGTTGTAGACCATACCCAAAATTACCGCGCCGGGGGTGTTGATGAGCTGCACCGGGCCAAGACCCAGCTTGCCCAGCAGGGTGTTAATAATACCGGTGTTGGAAAGAATGGTGATCCAGGAATAAATGCGGATTAAAAAGTTCATCCACATTGGCAGCATAACCAGCAGCATCATAACCCGTTGCCGGTTTTTTGCGCTGCGCGCCATAAAATAAGCAAAGGGAAAAGAAATAAAAAGGCAAATTGCCGTTGCAATAAACGCATACAAAACCGAAATGCCCAGCGTTTGCCCGTAGCGGGAAAGGGCAAAAATGTGCTCGGTGGTAAAGGCGCCGGTTTTGTCGGTAAAGGCGTAATAAACAACCATTAGCAGCGGCACAATAATAAATAAAACCATCCACAGCAGGTAGGGCGAGGCCACCAGCCTGCTGCCAAAGGTGCGGCGGTTCACAGCTCTGCCTCCCCAAAATCCGAAAGGGGATCCATTTCATCGCTAAAGGAGCTGTAATCGCCGTAAAGCCCGGAGTATTTGGATTTGTGCATAATGTGAATGGCGTCCGGATCAATAGAAAGGCCGACTCTGTCCCCTACCTTAGATTCCTCGGTGGTTTGGATCATCCACTTAAAGCCGTCTATATCAATAATAATCTCGTAATGCACGCCCATAAAGGTAACCGAGGTTACCTCGCCAACCAGGCGGCCCATTTGGGGCGGCACAATGTCAACATCCTCCGGCCGAATTACAACATCTACACTTTCGTTCGGGGCGAAGTCGCGGTCTAAACATTCAAAATCGTGGCCAAAAAAGTTTACTAAAAAGTCCTTTTTCATTACGCCGTCTAAAATGTTAGACTCGCCAATAAAATCGGCCACAAAGGCGTTTTTGGGCTCGTTGTAAATATCCTGCGGTGTGCCGATCTGCTGAATTTCACCGTCGTTCATTACTACAACCGTATCTGACATGGCCAGGGCCTCCTCCTGGTCGTGCGTTACAAAAACAAAGGTAATGCCCAAAGTTTGCTGAATGTTTTTTAGTTCCACCTGCATATCCTTACGCATTTTAAGGTCTAAAGCGGCCAGCGGTTCGTCTAACAGCAGCACCTTGGGCCGGTTAATAATGGCCCGGGCAATGGCAACCCGCTGCTGCTGCCCGCCCGAAAGGCTGTTCACATCCCGCTTTTCGTACCCCGTAAGGTTTACCATTTTCAGCATTTCGGTAACGCGCTCTTTAATTTCTTTCTTCGGCACCCGTTTTACCGTTAGCCCAAAGGCAATGTTGTCGTAAACATTCATGTTTGGAAACAGGGCATAACGCTGAAAAATGGTGTTCACCTGCCGTTTGTAAGCCGGAACACCATTAATTTTTCGGCCGTCAAACAAAATTTCCCCGCTATCCGGCGTTAAAAAGCCGGCAATTAAGCGCAAGGTGGTTGTTTTACCGCAGCCCGAAGGCCCCAACAGGGTAACAAACTCCTTGTTTTGAATGGCCAGTGAAAAATCCCGCAGTACGGGCTGGCCGTCAAACGAAACCGTAATGTTTTTCAGCGCAACAATATTATTATTTTCTGCCATTTAAGCATCCCCCTTTGCGGACACAAAGTGCCGCGAAAACTGTTACAGTTCTGCGCGATACCCGCAGCCTCGCTGTATAGCGCCCTCCGCAAAGGGTTTTTCATAGCTTTCTTGCCCGCTGCGGGCAGAAGCTACGGCGCAGTACTTGAAGCCGCTCTTTCAACACAGATGCATAAACGTAATATTAAATATATCTTGCCGGGGCCAAAATGTCAATAGATTTTCTCATAAAACATTAAATTCCAGCAAAATTTGTAGATTATTCTATATTTTATAAGTTTTACGGCGGTTTTTCTTTGTTTTCTGCCATTCCTTTTCAATTAATGCTTGTGCAAGCCGGCTTTTTTTGCTACAATAAAAGCGGAGGTTTTGCCGTTATGGAATACCGAATTGTTCGCTCCGGCCGCCGCACCCTGGCCTTAGAGGTTGGGCGGGACCTTACCGTTACGGTGCGCGCCCCGCTGCACACCAAAAAAGCCGAAATTGAACGCTTTGTTTTACAGCACCAAGGCTGGCTGCAAAAGGCCCTAAGCAAGCAGCAAAGCCGCAGCCTTAACATTGCCGCCATTGGCGAAGAACAGCTGCCCCTTTTAAAGGCCGCCGCCGAGCAGTACATTCCGCCCCGGGTGCAGTATTTTGCAAAGCGAATGCAGCTGACGCCTTCGGCCGTTAAAATTAACAGCGCGAAAACCAGGTTTGGCAGCTGCTCGGCCAAAAACAGCTTAAATTTTTCCTGCCGGGTTATGATCTACCCGCCCGAAATTATTGATTATGTAATTGTACACGAATTGGCGCACATAAAGCACCACAACCACAGCCGCGCCTTTTACGCCCTAATTGCCGAGTTTTTGCCCGATTACAAAGAGCGCATTTTATTTTTAAAAGAAAAATAGCACCCCTTTGCGTTTTGCCCCTAAACCGGCCAATGCCAACTGCCCCCGCACTCTTAAAAACCCGCAGAATTCTGCGGGTTTTTGCTTACAAGGCATTTTGCTGCACCTGCCCACAGAAAAACAATAACGCAACAGAAACGCCGCAAATAACACCCG
>URRK01000053.1 GCA_900550315.1 uncultured Oscillospiraceae bacterium
AAACGCAACCCCATGCGCAGCGAACGCATTTGCGCCCTGGCGCGGTATGTTATAACCGACTCCTTAAACCCGGCCTTTACAGCCGCCACCCAGTGGTTTGAGCGCACGCTGGACGATTCTGCCAACAAGCGCCTTTCGGTCTCCGAAGCATTTTTGGCCGTGGACGCCATTTTAAATATTTATATGAACATTTCGGGCGGGCTGGTAGTGTATGAAAAGGTTATTCACCGCCGCGTTATGGAAAAGCTGCCCTTTATGGCAACCGAGAATATTATGATGGACTGCGTAAAAAACGGCGGCAACCGGCAGGAGCTGCACGAACGACTGCGGGTGCACGCACAGGCGGCCGCCCAAAATGTTAAGCTAAACGGCGGCACGAACGACCTAATTAATCGCATTGCGGCCGACCCGACCTTTGGCCTTTCCCGCGAGCAGCTAACACAAATGCTAAACCCTGCCTTGTACACCGGCCGCAGCAGCGAGCAGGTTACCGAATTTATTACCGAGGTTGCTGCGCCGGTTTTAGCCCGCCACTTTCACGGTGCCGTAGCGGCTGAGCTACGCGTTTAAGGGTTAGAGCGTTTGGCCCGGCAAAAGACCCCCGCCGGAAAAAGAATTAATTTTCAGGCGTTCGAGCCAACTCTTGCCAACTAAACCCGCCCCACTGGGGCAAAACAAAATTTTACCAATACCCTCTCACAATAGCATAATAGCAGGTGAAAAAATGTTTCAAGCAGTTTTATTTGATTTAGACGGCACCTTAGCCAACTCCCTTTTTGATTTGGCCGATTGCGTAAACCACGCCTTAACAAAATTCGGTTACCCTACTCGCCCGGTAGAAAATTTTCGTTACTACGCGGGTGACGGCATTACCAAAATGGTAGAGCGCGCATTGCCCGAGCAGCACCGCAGCCCCGAAACGGTTGCAAAGGTGCAAGAGGTTTTTAGCGCCCGCTACGCCACCCACTACTCCGACAAAACCGCCGCCTACCCCGGCCTTTGCCAATTAATTGACGATTTGAAAGCCAGTGGCATTAAGGTTGCCGTTGTAACCAACAAGGCGCAGGCCTTTGCCGAAATTGTTGTAAAAAAGCTTTACGGCAGCCGTTTTCAGGTTATTTTAGGTATGCAGCCCGGTATTCCCGCAAAGCCGGACCCGACCGGACCTTTTTTAGTGATGAAGCAACTTGGCGTAACGCCCGAGCAGTGCGCTTTTATTGGGGATACCGCCATGGATATTTCGGCCGGGGTAAATGCCGGCGCCTACCCGGTTGGCGTTTTGTGGGGTTTTCGTGAAAAAAAGGAGCTGGCAGAGGCCGGCGCCAAGGCCTTTGCCGCCAACGCCGAGGAACTAAAAACAATTTTACTGGAGCACCCGCAAAATTAAATGAAAAAATATAAACTAACAACCGTAGCCAGCTACACCGGCTACATTGTGCAGGCTTTTGTAAACAACTTTTTGCCGCTGCTGTATGTAATTTTTAACGCCCCGCCCTACGGTGTTAAAATTGAGCAGTTAGGCGCCCTTTCGTTTATTAATTTTACCCTGCAATTAATTGTAGATGTACTTTCGGTCTATCTTGTTCCAAAATTCGGCTCCAAGCGCTGCGTGGTAACGGCACAGGGGCTTTCGGCCTTAGGATTTTTGTGCCTGGCCGTTTTGCCAAACCTGCTGCCAATTTACCCGGCGGTGCTGGTATCTATGCTGTTTTTATCGCTTGGCAGCGGACTCATAGAGGTGGTAGTCAGTCCTATTATTGAGGCGCTGCCCAATCGCAATAAATCCGGCAGCATGAGCCTTTTGCACTCATTTTACAGCTGGGGGCAGGTGCTGGCCGTTGCCGGAACCACCCTGCTGCTTTTGGTGCTGGGTAACGGCCGCTGGCAACTTATTGCCGCCCTTTGGGCCCTGTTGCCGGCAGTTAACACCTTTTTGTTTTACAAGGCCCCTATTTTAGAGCTGCCAGCCGAACACACCGCCCCGCACGGCGCCGCCATTTTAAAAGACCGTGGACTTTGGCTGTTTTTAATTGTTATTCTTTGTGCCGGCGCGGCCGAAATTACTATGGTTCAATGGTCCTCGTTTTTTGTGCAAACAGGCTTTGGGCTTCAAAAGTGGGTGTGCGATCTGCTTGGCCCCTGCGCCTTTGCGGTGCTAATGGGTCTGGGGCGGGTGCTGTTTGGCCTAATTGGCGACCGTATTCGCTTAGATGCCGCCATTTTTGGTTGCGGCCTGCTTTGCCTTGCTTGCTATTTAACCGTTGCTTTTTCCTCCAACGCGCTGTTAAGCCTAATTACCTGCGCGGTTTGCGGCTTTGCCGTTAGCGTTATGTGGCCTGGAACCTACAGCTTGGCCGCAAAGCATTATGGCGGCGGCACTACCCAAATGTTTGGCTTTTTGGCCATGGCCGGGGATCTTGGCTGCGGCTTTGGCCCGGTGCTGCTTACCGGCTTAACAGCCCTTTCCGGCCGGCTGGGGTTAGACCGGGCGTTTGCCCGCACCTTTCACGCAACCGGCGAGCAGGCCGGTATGCAGCTGGGGTTTTTGGCAACGTCAGTGTTCCCACTGGTAATGATTCTTTGCACCGCAGCGTTAATGAAAAAGAAAAACAGCCCGGCCGGCGCAGCGGCAAAAAATTAAAGCGCCACGGCCGGGTACTTAAAGCGCCCCCTAAAAAGGGCTTTATAAAAAAGAAGGCAGCGCTAAATTTGTGCTGCCTTTTTTTGTACTATTCGAAAAAAATTCATAAAAGATTTTGGTGGCCAAAGCCCCTGCTCGCTGTATCAATAGATAAAAGTGATATTCTGGGCTTTGCCCGGAGTGATATTTTCCTTTCAAAAAAGCGATATGAAAGCCTGCCGGCTTTCGTGATATTATATTCGCCGGTTAAACTGCCGCAGGCAATAGAACAATGCGAAGCATCATATCACTGCGAAGCAATATCACTGCCGTTAGGCGAATATAACTAAGGCGCACTCCGTAAAAGAGTGCGCCTTTTTGCGGGGCGCCGTTTTTAAATTACAATTTTAAGCTGAAATTTTAAGTTAAATTTACAACTATTTTGCTAAAACCGGCTCACCATGCGGGTGGGCGTTTACCTTTGGGCTGTGGTAAGTGTCAACCACCTGGTGCAGCAGCTCTACCACGCGGCCGGAGTTATTCTCTCCCGCAACGGTTAACAGCTCTTGCAGCTGCGGCTCAAACACCGCGTTATCTACCTGCTGCACGCTGCCAATAAAAATTTTGTTATTCTCGGTTCGACCTAGGCCCTCGTCGTTCATCAGCAGCTCTTCAAACAGCTTTTCGCCGGGACGCAGGCCGCAAAAATCAATGTCAATATCAACATACGGCTCGTACCCGTACATTTTAATTAAATTTTCGGCCAGGGTTACAATTTTAACCGGCTCGCCCATGTCCAGCACAAAAACCTCGCCGCCCTTAGCCATGGCGGCCGCCTCAATCACCAGCGCAACCGCCTCGGGGATCGTCATAAAATAACGAATAATATCCGGGTGGGTTACCGTAACCGGGCCGCCCTGCTCAATTTGCTTTGAAAACAGCGGAATAACCGACCCGTTAGAGCCCAACACATTGCCAAACCGAACCATGGCAAATTTGGTGGGGTTTTGCGGCAGCTGCGAAAGGCTTTGCAGCACCATTTCGCAAACACGTTTGGTGGCGCCCATTACATTGGTGGGGTTTACCGCCTTGTCGGTAGAAATTAACAGCATATTTTGAACCCGGTACTTTTGCGCCAAGCGGGCAACATTGTAGGTGCCGGCAACGTTGTTTTTAACGGCCTCCTCCGGATTATCCTCCATTAACGGTACATGCTTGTGCGCCGCGGCGTGAAAAACAATGTCAAACCGGTAAAGGTTAAATAAAAAGTCCAGCTTGTTATAATCCCGCACCGAGGCAATTTCAACCACCAGCTGCTCCTTGGGGTAGCCGTTGCGCAGCAGCTCCTGCTGAATTTCGTAGGCGTTGTTTTCGTAAATATCTAAAATGCAAATGCGCTTGGGGTTTAGGCTAATAATTTGCCGGCAAAGCTCCGAGCCAATAGAGCCGCCGCCCCCGGTAATCAAACAGGTCTTGCCCGAAATTAGCTGCTCGGCGGCGCTGTTGCGCAGGGTAATAACCTCCCGCCCCAGCAGCTGCTTTACATCTACCGCGTGCGCCTGGTTAAAAAAGCTCTCATTCTCTATTAACGCGTTCAGCGAGGGCAGCACCCGCACCTTGCAGTCTAAATCCTTACAGTAAGAAAGAATTCGGGTTCGCTGCTCGTCTTTAATAGAGGGAATAGCCAAAACAACCAATTCTATACGATATTTTTTCACCAGCTCCGGAACCAGCATGGAGGAGCCGTAAACCGGCAGCCCGCAAACCGAGCGCCCGTTTAAAGATTCATCGTCATCTACAAAACAAACCGGCGTGTAGCCGCTGCCGGTTTCTACCAGCTCGCGGTAGATCATTTTGCCCGAAAAACCCGCCCCAATAATTAACGCCGGCTTTGCGTGAAATAGCCCGCCGGGTTTTAAAATAAACCGCTCTAAGGTTAGCTTATGTACAATGCGGGCGGCCGTAAGCAGGGTGAATGAAAGCGCCGAGCAAAGCAGCAGCCCAAACAAAAACTGCTGGGTTGCCACGGGGTTTATTAAAACAATAATTGCGTCGGTTAAAATGGTAGAGGCCAACAGCAGCAACACGGTTGCCTAAAGCCGGTACAGTGTTTTTCGCAAATAGCCGCCCAACAGCGCAATGCTGCAAAAATAAACGGCTACATAGCAAAATAGGGTTGAAAACAGCTTGCCCCCTATTACATTGGCGTGAACAACCTGTTCGGTGTAATAATAGCAAACAAAAAACGCCAACGCCATTAGTAGCAGGTCTATTACCATAATCGTGGCAATGCGAATAGAAAATTTAGGGAATTTAATTTTTTCCATTAGCTGCAACAACCTCGTTTTAAAATTCTTTAAACTCCGCGCTTAAACTCTCGCTTAAAACTTCCGCCGCATTTTCATTCAGCCGCTCGCAAAGCAGGCTGCCGTAATTTTTGTTCAGCCATTCAAAGGCCTCGGCCATTTTCGGCGGCCGCTTGGCAACGCTGTGCATATCGCTGGCCAGCAAATGCACCAAGCCCTCATCCAGCAAAAGCTTAACCGCCCTGCGGGGAAAAAACTTAAAAATAGAATCGGCGTTTACCTGCGCCAAAAGCTCCCGCCTTTTTAAAAGCGGTATTAGCTTTTCAAACCCGCGGTAATTTACAAACCGCTCCAAATGCGCTAAAATAACCTTAAACCCCCGATCGCAAAGCGCCTGCAAATGCGCCACCAGCGCACTGTTTACCACCCCGCCGTTCAGCTCTAACAGCAGGTACATTGAGCCGCCAATGGTCAACCGATCCAGCTCCTCGCAGGTGGCAATGCTTTTAAAATAGGCAACCTCAAACCCGGCGGCAATTTTTTCAAAGCCGCAGCGTTCTTGCTTTAGCAGCGCCAAAAACTCAGCCAATTGCCGGTCGCGCGTGGTCAGCCGCTCCTCAAAGCTGTGCCGCCACGCGTAAAAATGCGGCGTAACGGCAAGGCTGGTAATTCCGTTTTGCAGGGCGGCCCGCGCCAGCGCCAGCGCCTGAGCGCTGTACTTTGGCCCGTCATCTACGCCGGGCAGCAGGTGGGTGTGTAGGTCGGTAAACATTAGTAGCGGTAACCGTACTTGTACTTTTTGCCGCTGTACTTGTACCGGGCGCTTTTTTCGTCACTGTCGTTAATTACAACGCCCAGCAGCTTGGCTCCGGCAAACTCTAACCCCGCGGCCGCTTTTTGGTACTGGTCGTGCGTGGTACGGTTGTTTTGCAATATCATTACAATGCCCTCGGTTTTGGGGGAAAGGGCTAAAGCGTCCGAAACAACATTCAGCGGCGGCGTGTCAATAATCACACAGTCGTAGGTGCCGCGCATACGGTCTAATAAATCGCCCATGCTGTCGCTGCTTAAAAGCTCGGCCGGGTTGGGCGGCAGCGGGCCCGAAACAATCACATCAAAATTAGGGTTAATGTGGGTAATGGCCTCCTCCACCGGGCAAAAGCCAACTAAAATAGAGCTTAAGCCTTTTGCGTTGTTTAGGTGCAGCTTACGGTGGATTGAGGGCTTGCGTAAATCGGCGTCCAGCAGCAGCACCCGCTGCCCTAATTGCGAATAGGCAACCGCCAAATTAACCGCGCAGGTAGATTTTCCCTCCCCAGCGCTGGGGCTGGAGACCTCAAACATTTTGCAGGCGGCGTTCGGCATGGCAAACATCAGGTTGGTACGAATGGCCTTGTAGGCTTCAATAACGGCAAAGGGCACTTGATTTTTAGGCTGCTCGCCGGTTTTTTGCTCGTAGGGCTTGGTATTATTTTTCATATTTTCTGTTCTCCTTTACCGCAAGGTTAAAGTTTGGAATATTGCCCAAAACCGGCACGGTGTAATTGGCCAAAAAATCTTCTTCGCCTTTAATGGTATGGTCTAAGGTAGAAACAATTAACGCAATTAAAATTACCACGGCCGCGCCCGCCAAAGCCGCCAGTGCAACGGTAAAGGTGGTGCGGGGGTAGTTCTGCGTTACGCTTTTGGCCGGATCTAACGGGCGAACATACGCGTTTGGCATAACCTCTACAATGTAATCCTCCGCCAAATTTAAAAAGGTATTGGCAATTTTAACGGCGTTGTTTTTGTCGGTGCAGGTAACGGTTACATCAATAAACAACGAATCCTCCGACCGGGCCGAAACGCTGATCATGCTCCGCAGCTGCTTGGCCGAATAGCTCAGCCCGCTTTCGGTGGCGGTTTTTTCGTAAATACCGTCGGTTCCTAAAATGCCAACATAGGTGTTAATTAAGGCCAGCGAGGCGGTAACGTTGGCGTTGGAAATAGTGCCGGCGCCGTCAATATTCGTGGCAACGCCGCCGTTGCTGCCCAAAAGCGAAACCTTTGTGCGGTAGGTAGGCGTTGCAATAAAGCTGCAAAACAAAAATGCGGCAACGGCGCAAGCGGCTGCGGCCGCACAAATTTTCCACAACTGTTTTTTAATTACATTAAAAATAGCAACCAGGGAAAGCTCGTTCATAGTAACCTCCGTTAAGCCGCCAAGGGCCAAACCCGCGCGGCTTAAATTTTAAACGCTAATTTTATACCCGCCAATGCCAAAAACGCGGCCGGTACATAATACATAATTATACATGAAAACCGCTGAAATAACAAGGTTTTTTTACAACAAATTCGGCCAACCTTAAAAACAAATTCTTACAGGCAGCCAAAAAAGCAGCAAAGCCTTTACCCTGGGGTTGACAAACGGTACCCTTTGTGCTATACTTTGCTTGTTAAGTTTACAAAGGAGTGCACTGCATGAAGCCGTTAAAAGCTGTTTTTAACTTTTATTACGCTTACTTTTACTTCTGCTATTATTCGGCAGGGGCGTTTTGCCGTGCGCTTAAAGTAAGCTAATTGTTGGCTTTTAAGAGCAAGCGGCGCCCAGTGCTTTTAGCGTGGGCGCTGCTTTTTTGTGGCCGAATTTTAAAAAAGGAGTTTTAGGTTATGGTTATTATTTTAAAATCTACCGCGGCAGAGGAGCAAATTAACGGCTTAGTAAAGCAGTTAGAGCAGCAGGGTGTTTCCTGCCACCGCAGCAACGGCGAAAACACCCGGCTTATTGGCCTGGTGGGCGACACCTCGCATATTGATGAGGATTCGCTGCGTGCCAACGCCCTGGTTCGGGATGTAAAGCGGGTTTCGGAGCCGTACAAGGCCGCCAACCGCAAATTCCACCCTAAGGACACGGTAATTGAGGTTGCCGGGCACAAAATTGGCGGGCAGTTTTTCTCGGTTATTGCGGGGCCCTGCTCGGTAGAAAACGAGGAGCAGATTGTAGCCGTAGCGCAGGCGGTTAAAAAGGCCGGCGCGGGGTTTTTGCGGGGCGGCGCCTTTAAGCCGCGCACCTCGCCCTACTCGTTCCAGGGGCTGCACGCCAAGGGCATTAAGCTGCTGTTAACCGCCAAAAAGGCCACCGGGCTGCCCATTGTAACCGAGCTGATGAGCCTGGCGCACTTAGATTTATTTAACGAGGTGGATGTTATTCAGGTTGGCGCCCGTAATATGCAAAATTTTGAAATGCTAAAAGAGCTGGGGCACTGCAACAAACCCATTTTGCTAAAACGCGGCCTGGCAAATACGATTGAGGAGCTGCTAATGAGCGCCGAATACATTATGGCCGGCGGTAACGAGCAGGTTATTTTGTGCGAGCGCGGAATTCGCACCTTTGAGCCGCTGACCCGCAACACGCTGGATCTTTCGGCCATTCCGCTGCTGCAGCAGCTAAGCCACCTGCCGGTAATTGTAGACCCCAGCCACGCCGCCGGCATTGCCTCGTTAGTTTCGCCCCTTTCCAACGCGGCGGTTGCCGTAGGCGCCAACGGATTAATGATAGAAGTGCACAACGACCCCGCCAAAGCCCTTTGCGACGGCCCGCAGGCCCTACGCCCCGAGGAGTTTTCGGCCGTTATGCAAAATGTTGGTGCGCTTTCGGCCTTTACCGGCAAAAAGGTGCAATAAACCGGCTGTTGTTTTGGCCGGCCCTTGTTTATAGCCGGCTCTTTGCCCAACATTTTCTGTTCCCGGTAATATAACGCCCCCGCCAAAAGCGTTTTGCCGCCTTTGCCAAGCGCTTTTTCGCAGCTTTTTTGGCTGCCGCTAACGCCATTCGGTTGGTGTTCAGCTGCACCTCCGGCCGCCTTTGCCCCACCAACCGGGTAAAGCGGCCGGGTTTTAATTTTGCCCGCAAACCATTTTAATATTTTGCCCTATTGGCCGCAGGTACGCTTTTACCCGCGGCTAATTTTTTGGTTTATTTTTCCGTTTTTTGAATATTTACATTTTTGCCCCCAATACTAACAGCAGCACCGTAAAAGGCCCGTAGAGCCAACCCCTGCTAAGAATACGCGCAAAGCGGCGCTAATAAAGGGCAAAACAAAACCGCATTGTTTTAAGCGTTTACGCCTACGGCCCCGGCGGCAAAACCGCCGCGCACTTTACAAGGCCCCGTTTACAAAGGTGCGTTTTACCCGGTGCATTTTACAAAAAATACAAAAAGGGAGGCTTTTTTTTGCGCCCGTTAAACCAATTAATTATTACCGATTGCCCTTTACCCGCCCTGCCCCAAGCCTTAAAAGGCTCCGCCGCCGTTATTGCCCCCAACGGCGCCCTGCCGGCGGCCCGGCCCTGCACCGGCTGCTTTTGCTGTTGGACGAAAACCCCCGGCCGCTGCATTGTTAAGGACGGCTACCAAAAAACCGGCGAACAGCTGGCCGGCGTGCAGCAGTTAACCCTGATTAGCCGCTGCGTTTACGGCAGCTTAAGCCCCTTTGTAAAAGGGGTGTTAGACCGGGCAATCTCTTACGTTTTGCCCTACTTTACTGTTTACAAGGGCGAAATGCACCACAAAACCCGCTACCAAAACCGCATTGTTTTAAGCGTTTACGCCTACGGCCCCGGCGTTACCGGGGCCGAGCAGGAAACCTTAAAGGCCATTATTGCCGCCAACGCCGTAAACCTGCACGGCCGCGTTGGCAGCGTTGTTTTCGCCAATAATGCCGGCGAAATTTTTTCGCTGCTAAATTAGCCCTGCTGCACACTTTGCCACACCCTTGTGCAGTATTTTTTTGCCGGCCTTTTTGCCTTTTGGCGTACCCTTGTGCCGCAAGGCTTTGCCGCGCATTTGCGCCGCACCGTGCTGGCCGCAAATGCCGCCCGCGGTGCCCTAATTTACCAAGCGCAAAACGCGCGGTTATTAGGTGGGGCTACACGCCGTTGCCCGTTTGGGCAGCCACCAAGCCCTGCCGCTGCACCCTGCAGGCCCGAACGGCGTTAAACCCAGCGAAACGGAGGAATTTTAATTGAAAC
>URRK01000054.1 GCA_900550315.1 uncultured Oscillospiraceae bacterium
CCTTTACCTCGCTAAAATCTACCGTGTAGCGCTGCTTGGTAAGCTGGGCGGCGGTTGGCTGAACCGGTTGGGCGGTTTCTTCGCCGTTTAAAATTTTAACCAGCTGCTGCACGCTTTGCACACCAAAAACATTCAGCCCGGTAACTACCGCGCCTTCGGCGGCGTTTTGTAAAGGCACAAACAAATTTTTAATGCCGTGCTCACGCGCCAAAAGAGCCATGCAAAGCACGCCGTTTACCGGCCGCAGCTCCCCGTCTAACGAAAGCTCGCCAATAAACGCGCAGTTATTGGTGCTTTGGCGCAGCTGCCCGGTTGCCGCCATTAGGGCAATAAAAATGGGAACATCGTACAGTGTGCCCTCTTTTTTGCGGTCGGCCGGGGCTAAATTTACCGTAATTTTGCCCGAGGGAAAGTAGTACCCGCTGTTGCGCATGGCCGACTGTACCCGGTTTTTGGATTCCCGAACAGCCAGGTCCGGCAGGCCTACAACATCAAAGCTGAAAACGCCGTCGGAAACATCGGCTTCTACCTCTACCATGTAGGCGTCCATGCCAAAAAGGCCAATGCTGTTTTTTCTTGTAAAAATAAAAATCCCCCCATTTTGTGGCTAAAAAGGTAAAATGGTTTGTTAGGCGCCGCCCTGCGGGGCGTAAGCGCAGCGCCGCAGGAAAGAAAGGAACAAACAAAGCCGTGCGGTGTTTGCCCTTGCCGGCCTAACCTTAGCGTGCAGCCAAACCCGCCAAAAAGGGCAAGGCAACGGTTTTTGCCGGTTGCTTTTTTAAAGCCTTTTGCTTGTTGTTTTTGCAAGGCTTTTTGCCGCAGGCTTTGTAAGCGGCCGGCCTTGCGGCACCCGCTGTGCAAAACCGCCCGCAAGCTTTTAAAGCTGCAACTTTTGGGTAAAAGGCGTTGGCAAGCTTTTAGTAAGATTCGTACCGAACGGTATCTACCACCTTGCCGTTTTGCAGCACCAGGCGCGGCACCCGGTGGGAAACGGCGCAAAGCAGCTCGTAGTTAATGGTTTGCAGCAGGGCTGCCGGCTGCTCTACCGGCAAATGCTCGCCAAACAGCTCAACGGCGTCGCCGGGTTTGGCGGCCGGGCAGTGGGTAATGTCTATCATAGCCTGGTCCATGCAAATGCGGCCCAGCAGCGGGCACAAAACCCCGTGCAGCCAAACGCTGCCCTTGCCCGAAAGCCCCCGCATGTACCCGTCGGCATAGCCGGCGGCAATGGTGGCAACCTTTATAGGCTCTTTGGCGGTAAAGGTTCGGCCGTAGCTTAGGCTTTCGCCGGGCTGCACCGTTTTAATTTGCGAAATAACCGTTTTAAACGAGAACACCGGTTTTAAGGTAACCGGCAGCTGCAGCCCGTTTGAGGGGGTGCAGCCGTACATAATAATGCCGGCGCGGTAAAGGCTGGTTTTAAAATCCTTTTGCAGCAGCGTTGCGGCCGAATTGGAGCAGTGCAGGCAAAGCTGCCGCCCCGGCAAAAGGGCCTTTAAGCTTTCGCAGGCCGCTGTAAAGCGCCGGTACTGCCCGGCGGTAAAGGCGCCGGTGCAATCGCCGTCGGTGTCGGCCGCGGCAAAGTGGGTAAAGGCGCCGGTAACCTGCAGACCGGGGGTGCTTACAATTTCTTTGGCCGCTTTTGCAAGTTCCGCCGGCTGCCAATGCTCGCGGCAATTTAGGCCCAACCGGCCCATGCCGGTATCTAACTTAATGTGGCAGCAAAGGGTTTTGCCGGCAGGCAGCTGTTCGGCAAGGCCCCTGGCGTAGCTTGGGCTAAAAACGGCTACGGTAACGCCGTTTTCGCTAAGCTCGGCCGCCGCGGCCGGGTCTACCCGGCCCAGCACCAAAACGGTGCCCGTAACGCCGTGGCGGCGCAGGTCTAACGCCTCGTACTCGTTAGAAACGGCAAAATGCTGCACGCCAAGCCGCTGCAAAAACGGCACCACGGCCCGGCAGGTGTGCCCGTAAGCGTTGGCCTTTACTACCGCCATTATTTTTTGCACGGGTGCAAATTTTGCAATTTGGTTTAGGTTGTATTCTAAATGGTTTAGGTTAATTTCCGCCCAGGAATGTTGGTACATAAAATTGCCCCTTAATTTTTAAAAACGCCCGCCGCCGCAAAGCCGGTAAAATGCCGGCGGCAAAAACGGCAGGCGCTTTACAATTTTGTTATTTTAATTGGTGTTGAAAAAAGTTTTTTAAAAGCCATGCGGCCTTTTACATTATACATCAGCTATAAAAGCCAGTCAAGAAATTATTAAAACTATTCATAATGTCAAATTCAAAATTTTTCATTGACATTTGGTAAAATTTTAGATAGTATTATATATAGGTGTATATAGGGGAGTTTGGCCTGTGCCGGCTCGCCGCGGGTCAAGCCCCGCAGGCCTTATCCAAACATTTAAAAACATTTAGGCTGTTTGGCACTGCTGCCGGCAGCGTTTAGGAGGAAATAAAATGGATAATACCAAAAAATCCATGGATACCATTGTAAACCTGGCCAAAAGCCGCGGGTTTGTTTACCCGGGCAGCGAAATTTACGGCGGCCTGGCCAACTCCTGGGACTACGGCCCCCTTGGCGTAGAGTTAAAAAACAACATTAAAAAAGCCTGGTGGAAAAAATTTGTGCAGGAATGCCCCTACAACGTTGGGCTGGATAGCGCTATTTTAATGAACCCCGAAACCTGGGTGGCCTCGGGCCATTTAAGCGGATTTTCGGACCCGCTGATGGACTGCAAGCAGTGCAAGACCCGCCACCGCGCCGACAAATTAATTGAGGACTATGTTGCCGAAAACGGCCTTTCGGATAATCCGGCAGGCATGAGTGATTCCGAAATGATGGACTACATTCGCGCGCACCACATTACCTGCCCGGCCTGCGGCGGCGCCGAATTTACCGATATTCGCAAGTTTAACCTAATGTTTAAAACCTTTCAGGGCGTTACGGAGGATAGCTCCTCTACCTTATATCTGCGCCCCGAAACCGCGCAGGGCATTTTTGTTAATTTTAAAAACATTCAGCGCACCACCCGTAAAAAAATCCCGTTCGGCGTGGGGCAAATTGGTAAATCCTTTCGCAACGAAATTACCCCCGGTAACTTTATTTTCCGTATTCGGGAATTTGAGCAAATGGAGCTGGAATTTTTCTGCAAACCGGGCACCGATTTGGAATGGTTTGATTTTTGGCGCGGCTACTGCCGTAAATGGTTGCTGGATCTTGGCCTGAACGAGAATAATTTGCGTCTGCGCGACCATGATAAAGACGAGCTTTGCTTTTACTCGAAAGCCACCACCGATTTTGAATTTATGTTCCCGTTTGGGTGGGGCGAGCTGTGGGGCGTTGCCGACCGTACCGATTACGACCTTTCGCAGCATGCGGAGCATTCCGGCGAGCCCATGGAGTACTTTGACCCGGAAACCAACGAAAAGTACACCCCGTATGTAATTGAGCCCTCCTTAGGGGCAGACCGTGTAACCTTAGCCTTTTTGTGCGACGCTTACGACGAGGAGACCGACGAAAAGGGCGACACCCGCGTAGTGCTGCGCCTGCACCCGGCACTGGCCCCCTTTAAGGCCGCCGTGCTGCCGCTTTCTAAAAAATTAAGCGAGCAGGCCACCGCCATTTTTAACGACCTTAGCAAAGATTTTATGGTAGATTATGACGACGCCGGCTCTATTGGCAAGCGCTACCGCCGGGAGGATGAAATTGGCACCCCCATTTGCATTACCTACGATTTTGACTCGGTAGAGGACGGCTGCGTTACCGTGCGCGACCGCGACACCATGGAGCAAAAGCGCATTAAAATTGAAGAACTTAAAACCTACATTGCTGCAAAAATTGTTTTTTAATCCGGGCAAGGCTTAGGCAAGTGTGCAGGTGTGTAATTCACCCTTCATTCCTGCGCCATGGTTCACCTGAACGGCCCAATAAAAGCGCAGTGTTAGCCTACCCCACCGGCTTTTAAGCCGGTGGCTTGCAGCCCTAAAACCGGCTGCGGGCGGGGCGGCTGCCGCGCACTTTACTGCACAAGGGCGGGCTGACCAAAACCGTCGGCCCGCCCTTTTTGCAAATTTAGGAGGAGCTTTATGACATCAACAACCGTTTTACTTATGCTGGCAGAGCTTTTGGGAGGCCTGGCGTTTTTTATGTTCGGCATGAATATTATGTCCGGCGGGCTGGAGACCATGGCCGGCGGCGCCCTGGAGCACACCCTAAAAAAGGTTACCAAAAGCCAGTTTTTAAGCTTTTTTTTAGGGGCCGGTATAACCATTGCCATACAGTCCTCCTCGGCCATGACGGTAATGCTGGTGGGCCTGGTAAACTCGGGCATTGTAAATTTTTGCGATTCGTTCGGGGTAATTATGGGCTCCAACGTTGGCACCACCCTTACCGCCTGGTTGCTAAGCTTAACCGGAATTGAGGGTGGCAACTTTTTCTTGACCCTGTTAAAGCCCATGACCTTTGCCCCTATTTTGGCCTTTGTTGGCATTGTGCTTCGTATGTTTGCCAAAAGCCAAAAAAAGCACAATATTGGCTACATTTTAATTGGCTTTGCCATTTTAATGACGGGCATGGATTTTATGAGCAACTCTATGCAGACCGTGCAGGAAATGCCCGGTTTTCAAAGTATGCTAACGGCCTTTGGCAACAGCCCGCTGTTGGCGCTGCTGGTTTCAATGGTCTTTACCGGAATTATACAGTCCTCGGCTGCCACCATTGGTATTGTGCAGGCGCTGGCGCTTTCGGGCAGCATTTCTTACGAAATGGCCATTCCGCTGGTGTTGGGCGCTAACATTGGCACCTGCATTACGGCGCTTATTTCGGCCTTTGGCACCAGCAAGGCGGCCAAGCGCGTGGTTGCCATGCACATTTACGTTAATGTGATTGGCTCGGTTATTTGCCTAATTTTGCTTTACATTGTGCGGGCCTTTAACCCCGGCCTTACCGGCAGCACTATTTCTATGTTAGGGGTTGCCGTGGTGCACACCTTGTTTAATACCATTAACACCATTGTGCTGGTGCCGTTTCGCAAGTGGGTTATTCGGCTTTGCGAGGTTACCGTGCCCGATAAAAAGGGCGAGACCTCGCATACCGTTTTTTTGGACGAGCGTATTTTTTTAAACGCGCCGCTGGCCTGTGACGAATGTAAGCGCCTGACCGGCGAAATGGCCGAGCTGGTGCGGGATATGATGCTTTCGGCCATTGGTTTGTTTGAGCAGTACCACAGCAAAACGGCCGAGCAGATTAACGAGAACGAAAAACTGGTAGATAAATACGAAGACCGCTTGGGCACCTATTTGGTGCGCATTGGGGGAAGTGACGCCACCGAGCAGATCTCCCACAAAATTGCCCGTATGCTGCACAGCATTGGCGATTTTGAGCGCATTGGCGACCACGCTGTTAACCTTTGCAAGCTGGCGCAGGAGATGCACGAAAAGAGCGTTGCGTTTTCGGAAAACGCCCGAAACGAAATTAAGGTAATGACCGGTGCGCTAATTGAAATTGTAAACCTTACGGTAGACGCCTTTGTGCACGACGACGCAGCCGAGGCGGCGCATGTAGAGCCGTTGGAGCAGGTAATTGACAAATTAAACGACGAGCTGCATGCCCGCCACATTGACCGGCTGCAAAACGGCATTTGCACCATTGAGCTGGGCTTTATTCTTTCCGACATTTTAACCAACTACGAGCGCATTGCCGACCATTGCTCGAACTTAGCGGTTTACACCGTGCAGCTGAGCGGCAGCAAGTTAGATACGCACAAATATTTGCGCAAAGTAAAGTCCGAAAAAGCCGGCGCCTTTGTTGAGGATTACCGCCAATTTGAGCAAAAGTACGCACTGAGCGAGGAATAACACAGGTGGACAAGCTGTTATTAACCCCCATTGCGCACATTCAAACCGATTTTAATGAAAAATTTGGCATTCCACGCCAAAGCCGGCTGGTAGCCGGGCTAAAGGCCAAAATTGTTTTTGCGCCCGAGTACCGGCAGCCGCAGGCGCTGCGCGGGCTGGCAGATTTTTCGCACCTTTGGTTAATTTGGGGCTTTACCAAGGCGTTTGGGCACCCGTTTTCCCCAACCGTTCGCCCGCCGCGGCTGGGCGGGAACGAAAAAATGGGGGTGTTTGCTACGCGGTCGCCCTTTCGGCCCAACCCTATTGGGCTTTCCTGCGTGGAGTTGGAGAGTATTGAGCAAACGCCAAACGGCCCGGTTTTAACGGTGCGCGGGGCCGATTTATTAAACGGTACCCCTATTTATGATATTAAACCCTACGTTCCTTACGCCGACAGTGTACCAAACGCCCTGGCCGGGTTTACGGCGCAAAACAGCGCCTACACCCTGCAGGTAAACCTGCCGCCGCAGTTAAAGCAGGCGGTGCCGCCCGAAAAGCTGCAAGGCCTGCTGGGGGTGCTGGCGCAGGACCCCCGCCCCCCTTACCAGCAGGACCCCAACCGGGTTTACGGGTTAAGCTTTGCAAATTTAGAGGTGCATTTTAAGGTGCAAGGAACCGAGCTAACGGTAATTGATATTACTAAGAGCGGCAGAACAAAATAATTGCTTATTTTGCCGCAATAAATTTTGCGGCAAAACGGCCGGTTTTAACCGCCATTTTACAGCGCTTTGTTTTATGCTTTGGGTTCAGTCGCGGTATGCAGCGGCCAATTTTATAGCCTATAGCCCGTTTTAAAATAAAAAAATAAAATAACCCCGCCGGCAAAGGGGGCCACAAAGGCCCAAACCCTTTTGCCGGTGGGGTTATTGATTAAGCGCTTAATTATTCAGGCGCTGCCAAGCAAAATTTACAACAGCAAGAGCCAATCTACCCGGCGTATAACCGGGTGCGGGCAGATTAAAATTTTTTGGCAGCAAAGCCCTGCCGCCGTTGCGGGGAACGGAAGTTTAACGGTTAATTTTGCCGTAATTTTGCCGCGCGGTGTTAAAACACGGGCCGAGTTTTATTGAAAGAACTTTGCTGTTTTGGTTATCTGCCGCGTAAACCACACGGGCTATTCCCGTAATTAAAGAAAAAAGAATGGCGCCGGCAAAGGCGTTTTACAGTGCGGCGCCGGCAAAAAACCTGCCAGCCCGGCAAGCGCCATAACAATAAGCGATACTATGGTTCTAAATATATTTATTGCTTTTATTACCGGCGCTGCTCAATTTCGTGGATCATTTGCACGCGGCGCTCGTGGCGGCCGCCCTCGTACTCGGTTTCTAAAAACGCGTCTACCAGCATTTCGGCAAGGCCGGGGCCAACAACGCGGGCGCCAAAGGCCAGCATATTGGTGTTGTTGTGCAGGCGGGAAAAACGGGCCGTGTAGGTTTCGGAGCAAACCACGCAGCGAATGCCCTCAACCTTGTTGGCAGCTAAGGAAATGCCAACACCGGTGCCGCAAATAACAATGCCGCGGTCTACCTCCCCGGCGGCTACCGCGCGGGCAACCTTTTCCCCGTAAATGGGGTAATCTACCGAATCGGTGGTGTCGGTGCCAAAATTTACTACCTCGTGCCCTTTTTGCTGTAAATAAGCCATAATGTGTTTTTTTAAGGCGGTGGCGGCGTGGTCGTTTCCAATTGCAATTTTCATTAATAAAACCTCCAAATAATACGGTGTTATTTTTAAGGGGCAAAGTGGGGCTGGCCCGTTTTTACCAAGCCTTTTTAAAGCGCTACTAAAAGCCCTTTAGCAGGCCGTTTTCTAACATGCTTTGCGCCGCCAACAGCACGCCGGCGTGGGCGCTGTGAAAGTTCAGCCCCCCTTGCATCCAGGCGGCGTAGGGTTCGCGCAGCGGGGCGTCGGCCGAAAGGTCTATAGAGGAGCCTAAGGTAAACGCGCCGGCCGCCATAATTACCTGGTCGTTGTAGCCCGGCATGTCCCACGGCTCCGGCGTAACAAAAGAATCTACCGGCGCGCCGCGCTGCATACCCTGGCAAAAGGCAATAAGGGCCTTGGGGTTTTCCAGCACAATGCTTTGAATAATATCGGCCCGCGGCTCGGCTGCTGTTGGGGTAACGGTGTAGCCGCAGCTTTCAAAAAAAGCGGCCGCAAAAACGGCGGTTTTTAGGGCTTCGCCCGTTACATGGGGGGCGTTGAACCAGCCCATGAACAGCTCGCGGTTGTGGCCTAAGGTGGCCCCAATCTCCCGCCCTACGCCCGGGGCCGTCATGCGGTAGGCACACTGCTCAATAAGCTCTTTTCGGCCGGCAATGTACCCGCCGGAGGGGGCAATGCCGCCGCCCGGGTTTTTAATTAGCGAGCCCATTATTAAATCGGCCCCAACGCAGCAGGGCTCCTGCCGGTTGGTAAATTCCCCGTAGCAGTTATCTACCATAATAATAACGCCGGGGGCCGCCGCGCGAATGGTTTGGCAAAGGCGCTCAATTTCGGCAATTTGCAGGCTCGGCCGCAGGGAATACCCGCGCGAGCGCTGTATGTAGGCAACCTTGTAGGCGCCGCTTTTTAGCTCTTCGGTAATGGCGGCGTGGTTGGGCGTGCCGTCCGGCTTTAGGGCAACCTCGTTGTACTCAATGTTAAAATCGGCCAAGGAGCCGCTGGTTTTTTCGTCGCAGCCTAAAACGCCAATAAGGGTATCGTACGGGCGGCCGGTTACGCACAGCAGCCGGTCGCCGGGGCGCAGCACGCCAAACAGGGCAACGGCAATGGTGTGGGTGCCGCTGGCAAAGCTGTAACGCAGCAGGGCGTCCTCGGCGCCTAAGCTTTGGGCAACAACGCGATCCAGCGTGTCGCGGCCGCGGTCATCGTACCCGTAGCCGGTTGTTGCGGCAAAATGGCTTTCGCTAACTCCGTTTTCAATAAACGCGTTTAAAACCTTTAGCTGACAATACTCGGTTGTTTTTTCAATTTCGGCAAACGGTTTGCTGCATTGCTGCAGCACGGCGGCGTCCAGCTTTTGCAGGCGCTCGTCTATTTTAAAAAAATCCATTTATTATTAAAGTTCCTTTCTTTAGCCGTTGCTGCGGTTGGGTGCGGGCTTTGCCCGGCTGCCAACAATTTTTAAGACCGGCGGTTTTTGCTGACGGTGCGCAGCGGCCCTTTTTGGGGCTTGCTGCCGCAGGGCTTTGGCCTTTTGGTTGGCGCCGCACTGCGGCGCAGCGAACAGCCGCAGCAAACAATTACGCTTTGCTGTTGCAGTATAAAGCGGCGGCATTTTGGCGAAAAAATTTTGCCAAAACAAGAGTGAAAGTTTAACGCCGGCGGTTACTGCCACTGGGGGTTACTACTGGCTGCAGCAGGCTGCGGAAATTTGTTTTTTACAGCCGGCCTACCGTAACGGTTCGCCCGGTTTTTACAAAGCCGCAGGCCCTGTAAAACGGCTCGGTTTGCGGGGCGCAGCAAACATAAAACCGCCGCACCCCGGGTAAAAGAGCGGGCAAAGCGGCTAACAATTGCCGCCCGTGTCCCTTACCGTGCAGCTGCGGCAGCACCGCCACCCCGCTAAGCACGGCGCTGCCGCCAAACAGGTGGGAAACAACTGCGGCTGCCCCGTTTAGCGTGGCGCAAAAAGCGTAGCCGTGCCGAATTTTGTGCGAAAGATCGGCGTACCAGCCGTTGTACTCTACCTTAGCAATGCTTGAGTTGGGGCTGCTGTACAAAATTTGGTAGCAGCCTTTTAGGTTGTTTTGCTGCACGGCGGCCGGCGCTGCGGGGCGCCCGGCCGGCTGCAGGCAGTATTCGGCAAACAAAACGGGGCTTTTTAAGGCGGTTAAATTGCCCGGCCCCTGCAGCTGCAGGTGGCGTCCGCCAACTGCCTGCACAAAGGCGGTAAGCTCGGTAAAATCAGCCCCCTTTGTAAGATTGTCCCCCTTGGCAAGATTGTCCCCCTTGGCAAGATTGTCCCCCTTGGCAAGGTTGGCTCCTTTGGCAAGGTTA
>URRK01000055.1 GCA_900550315.1 uncultured Oscillospiraceae bacterium
CGGCGCAGGTAATAATAAAGCCGGATTGCGTATTGGGGCTGGCTACCGGCTCCTCCCCCTTAGGAACTTACCGCCAACTGGTTGAGTGGTACCGCAAGGGGGACATTGATTTTAGCGGCGTTACCACTGTTAATTTAGATGAATACATTGGCTTAAACGGCCAAAACCCCCAAAGCTACCGCTATTTTATGAACCAAAATTTATTCAGCCAGGTCAACATCCCTTTAAAAAACACCTTTGTACCAAACGGCTGCGCGGCCAACCCGGCGGACGAATGTGAAGCTTACGACAGGAAAATTGAGCACCTGGGCGGCATTGACCTGCAGCTTTTAGGCATTGGACTGGACGGGCACATTGGCTTTAACGAGCCGGACGATTATTTTGTAAAAAACACCCATGTAGTAGACCTGCACAAAAGCACTGTTGCGGCCAACGCCCGCTTTTTTAAAACCAAGGCTGAGGTTCCGCGCAAGGCCATTACCATGGGAATGATCTCTATTCTGCAGGCCAAAAAAATACTGTTAATTGCCAGCGGGCCCGAAAAAAGCGAAATTTTAAACCAGGCCTTTTACGGCCCTATCACCCCGAAAATTCCGGCCTCTATTTTGCAGCTGCACCCGGATATTACCGTTATTTACAGCAAAAATTAAGGGGTTTTGGCATGATTATTTATAACGCAAAAATAGGCAACACCCTTGGCGGGGTAGAGGTGCAAAACGGAGTGATTACCCGGGTTTTAACCGGCTGCCAAAGCGGAGACTTAAACGCCGGCGGCAACCTGCTGCTGCCCGGCCTTATAGATGTACATACGCACGGATGCGCCGGCATGGACACCATGGATGCCGACTTTGCCCCCATGTGCCGTTTTTGGGCCGCGCACGGAACCACCTCTTTTTTACCTACCACCATGACCATGGATTACGGCAGCCTAAAGCGGGTAACCAAGGCCGAAACCCATTTTGCCGGGGCCAACATTTTAGGCTTTCATTTTGAGGGGCCGTACATTTCAAAAAAACGCAAAGGCGCCCAGAACGAGGTGTTTATTAAAAATCCCGATTACCGGGCTTTTTGCGAATTTGAGCGGGTAAAAATGGTAACCGTTGCGCCCGAGCTGCCCGGCGGGGAGGCTTTTATTAAAGCGGCCAGCAAAAACACCGTTGTTTCAATTGGCCACACCGATTGCAGCTACCAAACCGCCTGCAGCGCCATTGCGGCCGGCGCCAACTGCCTAACCCACATTTACAACGCCATGCCCCCTTTTAACCACCGGGAGCCGGGGCCTATTGGCGCCGCGTTTGAGCACAAAATTTACGCCCAAATTATTTGCGACGGGTTACATATTTCTAAGCCTGTGTTTTTAGCTACCTACAAAATGTTTGGCCCAAACCGCCTTATTTTAATTAGCGACAGTATTCGCTGTGCCGGGCTAAAAACAGGCGAATACAATTGCGGCGGGTTAAAGGTTTACTTAAAAAACGGCGCCGCCCGTTTGGCAGATGGCACCCTGGCCGGCAGCTGCGCCACCTTGCTGGACTGCGTTAAAACCGCGGTGCGCTTTGGGGTGCCGCTGAAAAACGCCGTTAAAATGGCCAGCGAAACGCCGGCCCGGCTGCTGGGCGTTCGCAAAGGGCAAATAAAGCTGGGGTACGACGCCGACCTTTTAATTGCCGACGAGGCATTAAACCTTAAAACCATTATAATTGGCGGAAAAATTTTGAACCCCGAAGCAAAATAAACCGGCGCCGGGCAAAGCGTTGCTAACCCAACCGTTGCCGCGCGGAACTTAGCTGCGTGCGGCATTTTTCTTTTGCTTGCCAAAGTGGTGCGCCGCAACAATTAAAAACCGCTGTTTTACCCTTTTTAGGGCTTTTTGCAGCGCCGGGGAATTTTAACAAATTCCCCGGCGCTGTGCGCTTAAACAGCAAAAATTTTAGCTTCGTTTGCCGCTTGGCAGATTACAAATAATTACAAATTGCAAAATTCCTTGCTATTCTTTTTAAAAAATGCTATACTTAAAGGTAGTAATTTTTGGGCAAAAAGCCACAGTGCCGCCCAAGCCAAGGGGTGTATTATGGAGCCAGCTAAAAAGTACAAGCGCCGTTTTGGCGACCGCAGCGACGGCCGCCGTATTCGTTCCCTAAACCCAATGAACTTTGTTTCCTCCTTTATTATGGTAAAACGGAACGACGCTTGCAACTACATAACCGTACCGGTAGACCTTGAAGAAATTGAAAAATACATTCGCAAAAAACGCGGCGAGGGGTTAAAGGGCTTTGGCCTTTTACACGTTATTTTGGCGGCCTATGTTCGCACCGTGGCGCAGCGCCCCGGGCTAAACCGCTTTATTTCGGGCCAGCGGGTTTACGCCAGGAACGATATTGAAGTTATGATGACCATTAAAAAAGAAATGCGGCTGGACTCGCAGGAAACGGTTATTAAATGTTTTTTTGACCCGGCCGATTCCCCCGACGATATTTACCGCAAGTTTATGGACCTTGTAGAAGAAAACCGCGCCAAGGGTGACCAAAGTGATTTTGACAGTACCGCCCGCGTGTTAAACCACATTCCCGGTATTATTTTAAAATTTGCCATTTGGTTTTTAAATTTGTTAGATTATTTTGGCTTTTTGCCAAAGTTCCTGTTAAGGGTCAGCCCGTTTCACGGTTCCTTTTTTATTACCTCTATGGGCTCTTTAGGCATTCCGGCCATTTACCACCACCTTTACAATTTTGGCAATGTACCCATTTTTTGCTCTTACAGCGCCAAGCGGGTAGAAAACGTTTTAAACAAAGACGGCAGCGTAGAGCAGCGCAAGTTTGTTGACCTTAAGCTGGTACTGGACGAACGCATTTGCGACGGGCACTATTACTCCTCGGGCCTTAAAAAAATTAACGAATATTTAAAGCACCCCGAGCGGATGGATCAGCCGGTGGAGCCGGTGCCCGACATTTACTAACCCCCTTCCCCTTTTCTTTTTTGCCGCCTTTTAAAGCTTTCGCGCGCCATTTTTAAGGGGAATTTGCAAACACGCCCGCCGGCAGGCAACCCTTTGCAATGCTTTTGCCGGCAAACAGCTTTTCGCTGTGCCTTTCAGCAAAAATTGCAGCATTTTAATTTAGGCCCGCAAAAACTTAGCCTTATACCAACAAGCCGCTTACGCTGTGCCCGGTAAAAAGCCCTGCGTTTGCGCCAAACCCGTAAAGCTTAAACTTTTTTAGCAGTCTGTGCCGCCCCCAAGCCCTTGGGGGCGGCTTTTTTTAGGCGGGCGGAAACAAGCCTAAACCTGTTTTTAGTGTTCTGTTTTTGGTGCCCTGTTTTTAACCGCAGCGCACAAAGGGCGGTGCTGCGGCTTTTGTGTTACGCTGTTTTGCGGCTTTGGCAGCGGGTTAAGCCAACAAAAGTAGTTGCCTTTTTTACCCTGTTTTGCGGTTTAAACAAAATTGTAAAACAAAATTTTTTTGGGTTGACCTGCCAAATTTAAAATGCTATAATACCCCTTGGGTGCAACGGGAGTACGCACCCGCATTTTGTAACGAATTTAAACCTTAACATTCCCTGGTTTTGTAACCTAAACGCCGAAAACAAGGGCTATTTGCCCGGCTGGCGCCCCGAATTTACCGAGGGTCTGCGTTATTACGACACCGCTGCCGCCGCCACACGGGTGCCCTGCCCGGTTAAAATAACGGCCTATTTGGGCGATTATGTTTGCCCGCCCTCTACCGTTATGGTGCTGTACCAAAGCTTTCGCACCGCTAAGGGGTTAGATTTTATTCAAGGCGGCACCCACACCTACCGCCCGCCGGAGGTTGAGACCTACCGTTTTCGCAGCCTGCCGCAAAACCCCGAAAACAAGGTAGAACCCGGCCTTTACCGCCATTTTAAAGGCGGCCTTTACAGGGTTTTGGGCGCCGCCTTAAACAGCGAGACCGGCGAGGAGCAGGTGCTTTACCGCCTGGCCGACGGCAGCGGCCCGGTTTGGTGCCGGCCGCAGTACATGTTTCACGAGATTTTTTTAAACGGCGGCAAGGTTACCCAGCGCTTTTGTAAGGAGCCTGAACCGGCAAAATAACCGGCAGCCAAAGGGTTTAATTACCCCTAATTATTTACTGCTAATAGCAAAAACGGTAGGCACTAAGTGCCTGCCGTTTTAAACTGATTTTAGCTTTATTTTTACTTAATAAAAAGTATTTTGCACCCGTAACCGCCCAACCCCAGCCGGAACCCAACCGTTTTGCCTGTTTGCGGTTCTACCGCGGTTGAAACCTTTTCGTTAAACTTTAAACAAACCTCGGCAACCGGGCTTGCCGAAATGTTTACAATAAAAGCCAAAAGCTGCACACTGCCAGATAGGTCGGTGTACCGATAGTAACTTGCCCGAACCTTTTCATGTGTGGCGGTTACGCTGTTTTTCCAGTACGGCAGCCATTCTGCCTTTTCAACAGGAAAATCACCAATAATTTTCCAAACCTTACTCATCAGCTCCAGCGGGTGCCCAAGGTCATTGGGCCTTGGCAGTATTCCATGCAGCAAAGAAATGGCCAGCGCCTGCTCAAAGGTCCAGTACGGGCGGTTTTCGTAAGCAATCAGCTCAACCGGTGCGCCAATATTCCGCCCGGTGTACTCGGCTCTAAAATAATCCAAATCAATATCTTCGGTGGAGCCTTTCATTAATTTAAATTGCAAATTTTCACCGTACCAGGTTTGGTGAATATACGGTATTGCCGTAAAATTTACAAACCCAAATCCGTGCACATTAATCTCGCCCCCGCGCGATTCTACAACGCTATATAGGCGTTTAAAAAGCTTGCGAATGGCTTTAAAACAATAGCTTCCGTGCAGCTGGCCGGCTTGATCGTACCAACCGCAGCCGTGCTCAATTGAATAACACAACCGCGGATAGTGTGTGCCGTCAAGGTAAACGCCGTCTACATTACATTCATCTATTATTTTTGTAATGCCGTTTATAAAAATATCCGAATAGCTTGAATGGTAGCAAACTATATAATCCCTTTGAAACGGTACGCGCCACCATCCGCCCATAAGCTGATTTTGCTGTCCCTTAAAAGTTACCTTGTTTTCCAGCGCGCCCCACTCCGGCGACAAGGTTGAAAGCTCGTAACCAAAATAGGGCAGCACCTTAATCCCACGCTTGTGACACTCATCGGTAATGGTTACAAGTTGGCGCCGTGTAAACTCGCTGAGCTCAAACCAGTTTTGCGATTTATTCCACTTTTCGTGAAGAATCAGCGTTGTTACGCCTTTTTCCTTTAACTCATCATACCGGCCGGCCAAAACATCAATATAATTCCCCTCAACCTTGCTGCCGCAATCAAGGTGAAATGCGTTGTGAATATAAGGCTGTTTTGGAAAAGGCTTAACCGGCGTAGCGTGCAACCCAAAGCCAAAGGTTATTGGCTTATAGGAATACATTCCGCTTTCGGGATCGGCGCTCCAGCATTCCGGGTGGCTATCTAAAAGCCGTACGCGCAAAATTAAAGTGTCCCCCTTGTGCACCAGCTCCATTGCATCATTCGGCTGTGCCGGCTGCCAATTTTTGTTGTTTTCGGCAAACCAGCCCAACCCGCGTTCCTCGTTTCCAAGCCACAAAAGCGCTTTAAACGGCAGCATTGCCGTTTGGTTTGGAATTTTACCGCTCATTGACATATTGGTTTGTGGACGCTCGGTGCCGTCGGCCAGCCGGATTGCGCTGTTTGGATAGCTTGTAAAAAGCGTCATGGCCTCGGCCTTCAGCGGAATTTCCAGCCACAGGCAATTCAGCTTAAAAAGGGCCGGCGCGGTTTTAGAAACACCAAAAACCTGCGCAACCGTTTGGCCGCAGGTCATTAACTTAAGGTCAATATCCATGCAGCCGTCGTAATCTATTTTGTAACAGGTATTTATAATAAATCTATTAGATTGCTTTGCACCGCAAATAACAATTTCCTCATCCGAACGGCGCTGAATAAAGCTCTCCGACTCGTTTTTCGGGTAATTATCGTTCCAGGCCGCCGGTTTGCCATTCTCAGTTAAAACCAACCGCATGGGTGCTGCCAACAATTCAACCCCCTGCGATTTCACCGAGGTGAGCATGCCGTCGGCTCCAATGGTATAATCGCGCCCAATTACATGAACCGTGTGGTTCAGTCCGTTGGTTTCGGATCTAAGTGGAATAAATGGTTGTGGTATTTTCATTTTAAATACTGTCCTTTGTTTAAAAGGCTCCCTTTCTACCCTTTTAGGGGTGCTGTTTTGCCGTGTTTTTTATTTGCTAAACTGCAACGGTTGTTTTTACGCCTGCAGCAAAGAGCAATAGGTTTTAATCCATTCTAAAATCTAATTCTGCCGGAAGTGGGTACTTTAAATTAGCAGCACAAATAAAAGCCTTGTTGTTCGGGCTGTACACCACGCCCGTTTCTTTGGCAAAAATTTTCCCATAAAGCTCAAACCACAGCTGCGAAACCGAACACTCGCCCTCCTTAACATCGGGCATTTCAAAGCCCGGCTTTAATATTTCGGCCGCTTCGTTTAGCCGGTTAAGCTGCACCAATGCAACCGCCTTGTACAGCCTTAGCCTACCAAGCTTTTGCAGCTTTGGGCTTAGCCCCTCGTAAATTTTAAGCCATTCTGCCGGCCTGCCGCAGGCTGTTAGCATTTCTGCCGTTTCTACACAAAGCGGTGCGCAGTCGGGTTTTAGCTTAAAGGCCAGCAAAATATACCGAACAGCTTCTTCAGGCTTTTTATATTCGTTTTTATAAAGCATTGCAATATTCCGCAGTGCCCAGGCGTTTGGCGCCGCCTTGTTTGATTTTAAAAAATACGCCAACGCGAGTTCTGCCGTGCCCTTACCACAGGTACTTAAGGCGTACTCGGCTACGCCAAGCTGCAGGTAGCTGTACCAGTTTTGTGCTTTTAGCGCCTTTAACCTGTTGCGCCAAAACTCATCCACCATGTAGCTTTCGGGTTCCTTTTCAACCCCCGGACAGGGAAAGCTACCCATTTCAAGCAGCTGGCGCCAAGCGACCGTCTGTGCTGAATCAACCTGCGGGAAATTTAGGGTTTTACTTATGGGTTGTTTTCTTACTGCTTCCTCCAGGCTGCCAAAATCAGAACCGTATGCAACCATTCGGCTTGCCGTTACCGTTTCGTCCGGTGGAAAGTACAATTGCTTAGGATCACCGATTTTTTCGGTCAGTACCTGTTCAACCCGGTCAACTGCCGCTTTATAATCGCCATGAAAGTCGGTTGCGTTGCCGCAGATGCCGGTATACGCCTCTACCCATTCCCAGCTCTCCTTCCCCTTCATGGGAATATGCTCCAGCTGTGTGCGCGCCAGCCCTGCCTGAATTTCAATATACGCCGAGCCGCGTTCAGAAAGCCACTCGTTCCAATGGCGGCCGCCCTGTGCCATTCCCCAGGCAAAAAGCTTACGCCCAAAAAGCCGCTTTGTGGAGCACTGCAACAGCCCTTTACCCTGCTCGTTGACCGCCGCGATCCATTTGTGTGAGTCCTTTGGAATTTTATAAAAAAAGTCACGCGAGGTTGCAATGTTGCAAGGGTAACTGGCGTCTACCCCGCCGCTTAAGGGCACTGCCGTTTTATCTATTAAATAATGGTCGGTGTTGTAAAAACTTACAAAGGCCTCTGCCGCCGGGACAATAATTCGCGTGCCCTTTGTTTCCGGCACTGCTATGTTCGACCACCAGTACATATATTTTTCATGATCCGACAAGTTTTCAATTCGACAATGAATGTAAAGCACCGGGGAATTTTTATTCACCCAGGCACTTACCGAGTACACAACGCCGCGAATACGCTCATATTCATACAGCCGAAGTACTTCGCCGTCTGGCGTTGTTTCAATTACGGCGTGCAGTGGCGAGCAGGTTAGCGGGTTGTGCCCTTTAATACCAACATTAAACTCAACCCCGCCGGAAAACCACGCGTTTCGCAGCCCAAGGTTCCCCGGTTGAAACACCGGGTTAACATACAAAAGCTCATGCTTATTATCTTTATCGTAAAGCGACCAAAGTCTGCCCCCAAGCTCCGGCAAAAAAACAGCCCGGATATGGTCATTTTCAACCGAAATGGCGTTAAATTCCCGCGGTTTTTTTACCCGGTTGTAGCCGTTTTGCATTTTGTAGGGCAGAATTGTTTGAATCATACCCTTGCCAAGGTGCTTTTTTTCACCGCGGCTTACCCGGTTGGTTGTTTTAAACCCGGCGTGTATATAGCTAACATTTTTAATATCCGGCATAGGGCTTTCATTGCCCAGGTCCGCCGCCGGCAGCACAAGTTTAAACTCTTTTACCATTTTACTCTTTCTTTCCCCCAAGTGCAGCACAAACGGCGTTTTCAAGCTCCGTGCGGTTTTGAAAGCCGTAGCGCTTTATGATGTTTGAAAGCCGGTACCGCACCGCTCGTCCTGAAAAAAACAGCCGCTCTGCAATTTGCTCGCAGGTTTCACCCCGTTTTATTCCAAATATTATTTCACGGTCAAAAGCGTCGCCGGATTGCAGCATGGTTTCTACCCGAATAACATTTTGCACCTCGGCACCCGCAAAATAATTGTCAAGCGGCGGTTCCGCCGCCGTTGCTTTGGGTTCAAACGGGCGATCGCAAAGCGGGGCGGTGTGCCGAACAATAAGGTAACACGGCAACGACAGCATTAGGTGGCCCTTTGTTCGCATACGGACGAGGTCGTGGTACAGCTGTACCGACATTTTTCCCATTTCACGGTAATCAAACCTAACGCTGGTTAACCCGCCGCTAAGGTTTGCGCCAAGGTACGAATTACCCATGCCAACAACATAAAGCCGCTTTGGAACCGTGCCGGCCGGAAGCCGACCCAAAAGCCTTATTGCCACCGTATCATTCGAGCAAAGAACCGCATTGTGGTCCGAACGGGTTAGCTGCTCTGCAAATTGCGTAACGCAGGCCTCAAGACTGTTGGAGGCCCAATAAATGTCACCAGGCTGCAAATTTACAGAAGCCTTTGTAAAAAAATCGGCCTTAACACAATCGGCCAACGAATTGGGGTTAACCCCCAAAAGGGCAACCCGCCGCCTGCCGGCCGCGGCAAACAGATCAACGCACCGGCCTATAATTTCCTCAAGCTCAAAGGTAACCCCACTGCACCGCAGCCCTTTAATTGGCAGCACGCTTGCATTAACAATAATTGGCAGGGCACCGCGGCGCAAAAGCGCTATAACAGAGCTTTCAATCCAACCGGCATGGTTGCCAACAACCAGCGTGTATTGCCCTTTAAGATCATAAGAAAGATCACCGGGATCTACCGCACAAAGCGTGTCGTGAAAAAAGCGCGCCTCTTCGCGTATTCCGCCGTGAATTAGCTGTGCCCAAAAAGAATTTTTGGCCTCGGGCTGCATAACAACATACAAAAGGTCTTTTCGCAAGCTTGTGGCCCCCTTTCGGTCTATTATAGATATATCACGCCGCAACCAATCTTTCAAGGAAATTTTTAAGTTTGGAACAGAAAAATTTTTTCCAATCCGCAAAACTGTTCATTGCCTTGCAAAAAGTAAACCGAAAACTTTTGTGCGGCCAACGCCCGCAGGGGATTTACGCAAGAACCGGTAAAAGGTACT
>URRK01000056.1 GCA_900550315.1 uncultured Oscillospiraceae bacterium
CCGTGCGCCGCACCCTTGGGGCGGATATTAACGCCTCCTGCGGGCAGCTGCGCCGTAAAACTTTGGAGAAAGGAAGTCGGTAAAATGCAGATCCACGCAAAAACAGACCGTGGCCTGAAACGCACCCAAAACCAAGACGCATTTAACTTTGGCGTTGTTGGCAGTAACGCTGCCTGGGCAGTGGTTTGTGACGGCATGGGCGGTTCCGCCGCCGGCAATGTTGCCAGCGCCGGTGCAACCGAGGTATTCAGCACCGCCATGGCCGAAAATTTTAAACCGACAACCGAGCCTGCCACCGCGCAGCGGTTAATGGTACGGGCAATAGATTCTGCCAATGCCGCCGTTTTTAAGGCGGCCGAGCAAAAGCAGGAGCTGGAGGGCATGGGCACAACGGTAGTGGCCTGTACCGTAATAAACGGCAGCGTTAGCATTGCCAATGTTGGCGACAGCCGCGCCTATTTACTGCGAAACGGCACCGTCACGCAGCTTACCACCGACCATTCGGTGGTGCAAAGCATGTTAGAAAACGGGCAGCTAACGGCCGACGAGGCCAAAAATCACCCCAATAAAAACATTATTACCCGCGCCGTTGGCGTGGCGCCCGATGTTACCGTTGACCTTTACAGCTGCGAGCTGCAGCAGCAGGATATTTTACTGCTTTGCACCGACGGGTTAACCAACTGCGTTAGCCCGCAGCAGCTGTCCGAATTTGCAGAGTCGGCACCGCCCGAGCAATTGCCGGAGCAGTTAATTGCCGCGGCACTGCAGGCCGGCGGGCCAGATAATATTACCGCGGTAATCTTACGGCAGTAACGCCGCCGCTTCAGCTTAGTAACAGTTAAATTTACAAAACCGCTTTGCGGGGAATGGATGAGTTATGGATAAATTTGTCGGTAAAAGATTAGACGGCCGGTATGAGATTAAAGAAATTATCGGCGTTGGCGGCATGGCCGTGGTTTACAAAGCGTATGACAGCATTGAGGACCGCATTGTTGCTATTAAGATCTTAAAAGAGGAATTTGCCTCTAACGAAGAATTTCAGCGTCGCTTTAAAAACGAATCCAAGGCCATTGCCGTGCTTTCGCACCCAAACATTGTTAAGGTTTTTGATGTTAGCTTTGGCGATCTAATTCAGTACATTGTAATGGAGTATATTGACGGCATTACGCTAAAGGAATATATTGAGCGTAACGGCGTGCTGCCCTGGAGCGACGCGGTAAACATCTCTATTCAAATTCTGCGCGGGCTGCAGCACGCGCACGATAAAGGCATTGTGCACCGCGATGTAAAACCGCAGAACATTATGATTTTGGCCGATAACACGGTAAAGGTTACCGATTTTGGCATTGCCCGCTTTGCCCGCAACGAATCTAAAACCATTACCGATAAAGCCATTGGCTCGGTGCATTACATTAGTCCCGAGCAGGTTAAGGGCGAACTGACCGACGAAAAAGCCGATATTTACTCGGTTGGCGTTATTATGTACGAAATGATAACCGGCACCCTGCCCTTTGAGGCCGAAAGCGCCATTTCGGTTGCCATGATGCAGCTGCAGGCTGAGCCAAAGCTTCCAACCCACCTAAATCCGCTTATCCCCTTGGGGTTAGAGCAAATTACCATGAAGGCCATGCAAAAGGACGCCGCAAACCGCTATAAAACCGCGGCCGAAATGCTGCACGATTTAGAGCAGTTTAAGCGGGACCCGGAAATGACCTTTAAACCCACTTATTTTGTAGACGATTCCCCCACCCGGCACATTGGCAGCTTAAACTACAATTTGCCGGAGGAATCTGAGCCGGACGCCGAGGATGACCAAACCCCGCAAAGGGCGCCCATTGTGCCAATTTTAACCGGTGTTGCCGTGGCTTTTGTTGCGGCGGTTATTGTGCTGGGCTTAATTTTTATTCCGCGGTTGTTTGGCAAAACCAGCGGCGAGTTTGACTGCCCGAATTATGTTGGCCAAAATTACGAAACCGTAACCAAGGGCGAAAATAAAGAGGATTTTGTATTTGAAGTGGAATGGGTAGAAAATGACACGCCCGCTAACCAAATTGTAGAGCAAACGCCAAAGGCCGGCCGTAAGGTTAAATCCGGCGCAACCGTTAAGCTAAAGGTTAGCAAGGGGCCGGCGGTTGTGGTAGTGCCGGTTGTTGCTAATTACGACGCTACCAAGGCCAAGGCCGTGCTGGAAAACGAGGGCTTTACCGTTATTTCGGTGCAGGAAAACAGCGAGGAGGTTGCCGAAAACTGCGTAATTCGTACCGAGCCGGCCGGCGGCTCTAATATGCCGCACGGCACCGAGGTTAAAATGTATGTTAGCGCCGGCACCCCCACCGAGTATATAGAAATTCCCGATGTTAAGGGCTGCTCGCTGGAGGACGCCAAAAAGCTGATTGAGCAAAATGGCTTTACCGTTGGCAATATTAGCGAAGTTAGCAGCGAAGCCGCCATGAAGGGCTATGTTGTTTCGCAGTCCCCCTCGTCCGGTTCGGGCAAAACCGCCGGCAAGGGCACGGCCATTAATTTAAGCGTTGGCACCGGCGTTATGGTTTACAAATTTACCATTTCGGTTCCGCTGCCCGATAATTACATTTCCCAGTACGGCACCGTTTCGGCGTGGGTAGATAATGCGCGCGTGAAAGAAACCGGGAAAATAGATATTTGGAGTTCCACCAACACCTCCTTTAACATTGAAACCTCTAAAAAAAGCGTGCGGGTGGTTATTAAGCTTTCGCACAAAGAAAACAGCTACGACGACTATGTAACCTACACGGTAGACGCCACCACCGGCAAAATTATCGAAAGCCAAACCATTATTCACGCATACCCGGAATATGAGGGAACCGTTAGTGCAACCAATTGAGCAACAGGGAATATTAAAAAAAGCAATTGCCGGCTTCTACTATGTAGAGGCCGGCGATAGCCTGTTTGAATGTAAGGCTCGCGGCATTTTTCGGCAGCAAAAAATTCAGCCAACGGTGGGGGATCAGGTTTGCTTTACCGTTTTGCCAAACGGCAGCGGCCTGTTAACCAAGGTGCTGCCGCGCAAAAACTGCCTGGTGCGCCCCCCGGTTGCCAACATTACCCGGTTATTTATTGTTTCGGCCGAAAATACCCCGGCGCCCAATACCCAGTTAATAGACCGCCTAACAGCCATAGCCGTTTGCAACCAAATTGAGCCCATTTTGGTTTTTAATAAATGCGACGAGGGGGACTTAACGCCCTGGGCCGAAATTTACCAAAAAAGCGGTTTTCGGGTGTTTGTTACCTCGGCTAAAACCGGGGCCGGCTGTAAAGAGCTGCTGCAGCTGCTGCAAACCGGCGTTTCGGCCTTTACGGGTAACAGCGGGGTAGGTAAATCCAGCCTGCTAAACGCCATGCTGCCGCAGCTAAACCTGCAAACCGGCTCGGTTAGCCAAAAGCTGGGCCGTGGCCGGCACACCACCCGCACGGTAGAGCTGTTTTCGGTAGGGCAGGGCTATGTGGTAGATACCCCCGGCTTTTCTTCTTTAGATATTGAGCGTACCATGCCGCTGTTTAAAGAGCAGCTGCCGGCCGCCTTTCCCGAATTCGAGCCGTTTTTGGGTCGCTGCAAATTTACCAGCTGCGCCCACATTGGGGAAAAGGGCTGCGCCGTTTGCGCCGCCGTTTCGGCCGGCCAAATTCCAAGCAGCCGCTACCGCAGCTACTACAATATTTACAGCGAGATTAAGGACAAAAAGCCATGGAACCAAAAATAGATTGCGTTATTTTAGGGGCAGCGCCCGTTTTAAATAAAGCCGCCCTTTTAAACCGCCTTACCGGCAGCGAATTTTTAATTTGCGCCGACGGCGGGCTGGACCACGCTGCAGCGCTAGGTCTAACCCCCAACCTAATTGTGGGCGATTTTGACTCGGCCAATTTAAGGCCGCCCCAGGGGGTAGAAACCGTTGTACTGCCCTGCCGTAAGGACGATACCGACCTGCAGTTTGCCGCCACCGAAGGGGTGCGGCGCGGGTTTAGAAGCTTTTTGCTGGCCGGCGTTACCGGCGGCGCCCGGCCGGAGCACACTGTGGCCGCCTATTGCACCATGGCCTGGTTGGGGGAGCACGGCAAAAGCGTTACGGCCACCAACGGTGTTAGCAACTACTATTTTGTATCCAGCAGCCTGCAGCTGCAGGGCCTGCAAAACAGCTATCTTTCAGTTTTTCCGTTTGGCGGGCCTGCGCACGGCGTTTGCATTACCGGCGCTTCTTACCCGCTGCAAAACGGCACCCTAACGCCCAATTACCCGCTGGGCGTTAGCAACGAGGTTACCGCGCCGTTTTGCACTGTTTCGGTAAAACAGGGCGCTTTGCTGGTTATTACAACCCCAAAGCAGCTTTTGTAAAAAACAAATTTAAAATTGCAGCGCCCCGAAAAGCCATTTGGTTTTTCGGGGCGCTTTGTTACAAAAATTTAAATTGCTGCCAAGGCAGTATTTAATGCCGCTTTATAAGAATATTGAGCAACAAGCGCCGGGCAAAGAATACTGCGTAAAGAATACCAAGCAAAAACGGTGCCGCTACTTTGCCCTTTTAGGCGGGCACGGCTACAGGCGCTTTAAGCGTTTGGACGGCCGCCTGGGGTTTGCAAATCGTCGTTAAAAACGGCCTCGGTGCGCTGCGGCAGCTCGTCGGCCGGAATTTCTAACCCTAAGGCCAGGCGCTTTTCAATATCCTCCCCCTTGTGTATGGCGTAGTACGGGTCGATCATATATTTTTTAATGGTAGGAAAGGTGTTGGCCTGCACCAAAAAGGCCTTAAAGCCCGGAAAAATAAAAATAGCAAGAATTAGGCTAATTAGCATGGACCAAACCTGAAAATTACCTACAATAGGCACAATAATCATAACGGCGTACAGCAGCCCTAAGCTAACGCTAATAAGCAAATTGCGCCAAATGTTTAAAAATACGCAGCGAAAGCAATTTTTAAGCAGCACCTTAAACGGCAACGAAAAGGTAATAATCATGGTCCACAAATAATACTTCATAAAAGTAACACACGCCGCAAAAAACATAGAAACGCCTAACCCAAAAACGGCAAAAACCGCATTTTGCGCGTGTAGAAGGTTCATATAAAAAAAGTAAAGGTCAAACCCCAGCAGCGTCGTTACCAGCACATTTAACAGCCCAAAGCCCCAGGCCTGCTTTTTGTTTTTTTGTATGGTTTCAAAATAATCGCTAAACCCAAAGGAGTGCTTTTGCCGTGCCATGCTGCGGGTAACATGGGTTAGGCCACAGTTGGCAAGCCCGTTGGTAACCAACGGCAGGCAAAGCAAAAAGCTAACGGCGCTTAGCTTGGCAAGCGCCCAAAAATTTCTAAAGTAAAGCTCAAAAAAAGTAAAAAAGCCCTTTTTTTGCGCCTGCTGTTTGGTAACGCCCGGCCCCTCCTTGGTGTAGTCAAACAACCCAAACATTCCAGCCATTATTTAACCCCCCCGCCTTGCGGCGTTTTTGTTTTGCTGTAAACCAAAGCGTTTTTCAGCACAAAATGCTTTTGCCCCAAACGGTAGCTAAAGGCGCACAGCGCCGGTAAAACCAGCAGCACCGGCAGCAGCCCCAAAATGCCCGCCGCGCTGGCGGTTAGGGCGCCGTTTACCTTGGTAATAAACAGGTCGGCGTAGGCAAAGCAGTAGTAGTTGGTAATTTTAAAAGCGGTAAGGGCGGGGCTTAGCCCCCCGGCCAGCTTGCAAACAATTACTGCTAAGTAAAGCAGAATAACCGGAATATCGGCCAGCAGGCCAACCTTTAGGCCAAACCGGCTGTCGGCGTTGGTGCCGTTAAAATCGGCCTTGTTGGCTAAAGCGTCCCCCGCGCGCCAAAGGGCGGTGTAAATGCTAAAATAAAGCAGCACTAATCCAAACCCGCAGGCAACGGCGTTTACGGCGAGTACAGTGCCGGGGTTTAGCGTAGAGCGCTCTGCAACCTTGTAGTAATGCGGATCCTGCTGGTATTTTTCAAGCTGGGTGTCTTCCCCGTCGGCGTAAAGGTGCAGGTAAACATCTTTATATTCTTTATTATCGGCGCTGTAAAGCACACGGTAGCCAATTTCCTTCGTGCCAACGCCGGTGGCAATTGACATTAACGAAACCTGGAACAAAAGGGTAATAACGGCGGCCAACAGCAGTTTAATCATGCAGCCGGCTACCAACCCTTTTAAAGAGGTGGTGGGCGCGTTGGTGAATTTAGACATAAAGTTACTCCCCACTGTGTAGTATTCGGGCCGGGGTTTGTAAAAGCCCAACCCTTGCGGCAGCTTTAAAATAATTTAAACCGGCCTAAACGGTAATTTTTGGCGCTTTAGCGCTTGTTTTAGTGTTTATTGCTTTGGCAAAAAGGTCGTTATTCGCCCTTTTAGGCGGGCTTGGCCGCGTGCACTATGCTAAAAACAGGGCGCCAAAACAGGTTTTGGTTTATCCCCGCATGCCAGTTATTCCCGCTTGCCTAAGCAAAACTTAACAATTCATTTTAACATAAAAGCCGCGGCAGGGTCAACCGTCCGCGGCAGAATTCATATTTTATTTACACATATTGCGCCCGTTCCCCGCCAATGTACTTGGGGCGGGTAACGGCGGCGGTAAGGGCAGCACAGCCAATTTTTTGCAGGCTGGGGCGCACCGGCACGGCAACCCGCTTTAGGTGCATCCCAATTAGGGTAAGGCCAATATCCAGCCCGGCGTCGGCCGCAATTTGCTCTACCAAAACGGGGTCGCAAAAGCGCCCGTAAACGGTGGTGGCAAACGAGCCGCCCGCGTGCATTTTCGGCACGGCACAAACAATCTCCTGCCCGGCGGCCGTGGCGCGCTCAACAACCAGCGCCCGGTTTAAATGCTCGCAGCACTGGGCGGCTAAAAAAATGCCGCGGGGCTGCAAAACCTCAAAAAGGCCGTCTACAACGGCCGCGGCAACCTGCAAGCTGCCGCTTTTACCAATTTGGCCGCCAATAATTTCGCTGGTAGAGCAGCCAACCACAAAAATGCTGCCGCGGTTTAGGTTGCCGCGCTGAACAATTTCGGCCGTAACGGCGGCAACCTGCTGTTTAATTTCTTCGGGTGTAAAATTCATATTTTTCGTTCCTTTAAAATGTTGGCGCTTAATGCTCGGCCGGCGCGCCGGCAAAAAGTGCTTGCAGCGCCTGCTCTTTTAAGCCGGAGCCAATTACGCAAACCCGCCCGGTAACGGCCGGTGCCCCGGTGCGTACATTGCTTTCGCCGGGTACATAGTCAAAGTAAATCCAATCCTGTTCGCCGGCAACAAAGCCCTTGGCGCGCAAAACCGTGCCGTATTTGTTGCTGTCCTCCAGTTCCAACAGCAGCTGCTGCACCTGCTCCTTGGTAAAGGTCCGGGCGGTTTCAAAGCCCCAGTCGGTAAAAACATCATCGGCGTGGTGATGGTGGTGCCCGTGGTCGTGTCCGCAGCAGCAATCGCCGTTGTGGTCATGGTGGTGCTCATGTTCATGGTCATGCTCGTGGTCGTGATGGTGTTCATGGTCATGTTCATGGTCGTGGTGATGTTCATGGTCATGCCCGCAGCCGCACTCCTCGTCGTGGTGCTCGTGGCCGTGTACCTCGCCGCAAACCGGGCAGGTCTCCTCGGCGGTAACCTCCTGCATTAGGGTTAAAAGCGAGCTTTCGTGCTCCATGGCGTTTAAAATATCCGCCCCGGTCAGCTTGTCCCAAGGGGTGGTAATCAGCACGGCCTTTTCGTTTTTCTCCCGCAGCAGCTTTACGGCCTCGGCCGTTTTTTCGGGCGTGCAGGTGCCGGTTCGGCTTAAAATAATACAGCCGGCGTTTTCGACCTGGTTGTTAAAAAATTCGCCAAAGTTTTTCATGTACATTTTGCACTTGGTGGCGTCTACCACGGCGGTGGTGCTGTTTAAAACAACCTCGCTCGAAAGCACCTTGCTTACCGCGCCAACAACGTCGCTTAGCTTGCCAACGCCCGAGGGCTCAATTAAAATGCGGTCGGGGTGGAACTTTTGCAGCACCTGCTGCAGCGATTTTTCAAAATCGCCCACTAAGCTGCAGCAAATGCAGCCCGAGTTCATTTCGGTAATTTCAATGCCGGCGTCCTTTAAAAAGCCGCCGTCAACGGCAATTTCGCCAAATTCGTTTTCAATTAAAACAACCTGTTGGCCGGCGTACGCCTCGCGAATCAGTTTTTGAATCAGGGTGGTTTTGCCCGCGCCTAAAAAACCGGAAAATACATCAATTTTAGTCATAGAACATCCTGCTTTCTAACGGTAAATCGGCAGCCGGGCCCGGCAAGGGCAAAGGCGTACAGCGCTTGCCGCCTGCAGGCTAACGGCCGCCGAAGGCCAAATTTTAAATTTTATTTTATTATACGACAATGCGACCTTTTTTGCAAGGGCTATGCGGTAAGATATTTAAAGCGCCATTCATTTTTTGCCTCTTTAAAACATAAAAATGAAACAGAGCGTGCGGGGCCGCTGCGGCGCCGCAGGTCATCTGGCATGGCGGCTGGATGAGCACACGCTATCCCCAGTCGTTCATGGTCTGCCGTACGGCCTACCTCATCGACGCGTTGCTGGGCGCTTTCGGCAGTAAGGGCGGCCTGCTGCTGGCGGCGGGTCCCAAGGATGCCGGCCGCAAGGGCCTGCGCTCCTTCACCTCGCTGTATGCCGCCCCCGGGGAAAAGCGGGCGGACGGCGTCGGCTGGGCCGAACCGGCCTTTGCTCCCGGCACCAGCCTGCTGCACAAGGCCTTCCGGGCCGTGGAAAGCGGGGATCCGTATCCCGTCAAGGCCTACTTCACCCTCAAGCACGACCCTCTGTCCGCCATGCCGGATCCTAAACGGCAGAAGGCCCAGCTGGCTGGTCTGGAGCTGATGGTCTCGCTGACCTTTTCCTGGTCGGATACGGCCTGGTTCAGCGATGTGGTGCTGCCCATGCCGTCCTTTGTGGAGCGGGGATCCCTGCTCCAGGTCAAGAGCGGCAGCAAGCCTGCCTTCATCATGCGCAGCCCGGCTGCGGATGTCCGTTTCGATACCCGGCCGGACTGGTGGATCCTGGGACAGCTGGCCCGCCGTCTGGGGCTGGAGGACCTGGCCTGCGAGACGCTGGAAGATGTCTGGCGCTTCCAGCTGGAAGGGACTGGTGTCTCCGTGGAGGATTTCCGGCACGGTTCCGTCTCTCTCGCAGATGCCCCCATCGATCTGGGCCCCCGTTTCGCGACGCCTTCCGGCAAGATAGAAGTCCTTTTCGGTCCCTGGCGGGAAGCCGGTCTGCCTTCGCTCATGCCCTGGCAGGACGTGCCCCGGCCGGGAAAGGGGCAGTTCCGCCTGATCGTGGGACGCAATGCACGCCACACCCATTCGCACACCCAGAGCAATCCCTTGCTGTACGACAGCCTGCCGGAAAACCGTGCCTGGATCGCCCCTGAACGGGCCCGCGAGCTGGGCGTGGAGGATGGAGATGCTGTCCGTATGGAAAGAGCTGACGGCAAGGGTGGCGAGATCCGGGTGCGTGTCATCCCCGGCATGCATCCCGATGCCGTGTTCATGCTGCATGGTTTCGGGCATCGCCTGCCGGTGGAGAGCAGGGCCCGCGGCAAGGGACTGGCA
>URRK01000057.1 GCA_900550315.1 uncultured Oscillospiraceae bacterium
ATAAACCTCTACTTTAGATTTTGTAGATTCTACCGCGCTTTGAATTACGTGGTAGTTGGTAATAATGTAACCGTCGGAACTGTAAATAATGCCGGAGCCTTCGCCCGTTTGCTCAGAGCTGCCGCCAAAAAAGTTGGTAACAGCCGCTGTGGTGCGAATACCAATAATGCTGGGGCCGGCTTTTTTGGCAACGGCCTCTACGGTTGAGTTAACAGTTTCATCTACCGTAATGTTGGCGGTAGATTGCTGGGTATTTTCGGCGGTTGAAATGGTAGACGAGGTTTTATTTTCGCCCAATTTATTCTCCAGCGTAACATACCCGCCAACACCCGCGCCTGCGCCAATTACGGCTGCCAGCAGCGCGCAAAGAACAACCGTGCCGGCACCGGCGCCCTTTTTGGCCCGGCGCGCCTTTTTGGGCGGCTGCGGCTGGTAAGGGGTAAAGTTAACAGGCTCGGCAACCGGGGTAGGGGCGGGTTCGGCCGGCTGGTTGCCGGAAAAAACAGGCTCCTCGGCTGTGGGAATGTTGCCCTGCGCTTTAGAGTAGCTGTAGGTTCCGTTTGGAATAAACGGGGCCTGCTTTGGCTGCTCAGTTTGTGGCTGCTCAGGTTTTGGCTGTTCGGCCGGGGCGGCAGGTTCGGCGTTTGGGGCTAAATTCTCGGCGATCGGGGCGGGTTGTTCTGCATCTTGCGCCGGTTGGGTTGCCGATTGTTGCGGCTGGGTCGCAGAATTTTGCGCAGCCGGTGAAGGTTCAAAACGGTCCCCCGTTGGGGTTACGGTGTAGCCCTCGCCGGTTTGCTGCTGCCGCGCAAACATCTGCGTGGGGTGAAATTCGCGCTTTTCGTTTATATTCTCTGCCGAATCAAAACCGGAAAGTTGCGGCTCATTAGGCAAATTTTTGTTTTGTTCGTCCATAAAATTGCTCCCTTTCTGTTGCTAAAGTCCTTGTTGTTGCCGGTAGGGCAAAAGCCCCGGCCGGTTTGCCGCTTTTGCTTGAAACCGCCCGCCCAAAGGCTTTGGCCGCCTAAAACAAAAACCAAACTTTCAAGTACACCTTTATGTTAAGAGAATATTGTTGTTACCTTGCTTTAAAACTATGAACAATTATTGAATTTTAGCACCCGGGAAAAAGTTTTTTTAAATTCTGGGCGCAAAGGGTAATGCTTTGCGTCAGCGGCAGGGTGTATTCCTCTTGCTCTAAAATATTATATGCCGCGCCGGCCGTTTTACCCAGTTCATTCAACCGTTGCCAGTTCAAAATGCCGGTGCCAAGCTCTACATTATTGCCGTTTTCATCAATTTCTTTAAAATGCAGCGAAAGTATTTTTCCGGTGTGCTGCTCAATAAAGCGGTAAGGGTCTACCCCGGCAAACTGCACCCAGTAAACATCCGGCTGAAGTAAAATTCCGCTTTGCACTACAAGGTCTATAAACCGGGTGCCGTTTGGCAGGGGGTTAAATTCGCTGTCGTGGTTGTGGTAGCCAAAGGCAATTCCGGCCGATTGAAAAATCTTTTGTGCGGCTAAAATTTGTGTTAACGCCTGCTCGCAGCCTTCTGGCGTTGTAATAGCCGTTGGTGGGCAGGGGCAAACGCAGGCGTCGCAGCCTAAAAGGTTTAGCTCCTCGGCTTGGCGTTTTAAATCGTCCGGCGTTGTATTTACGGCAATGTGGGCGCTAACGGGCTTTAAGCCGTAATTGCTTAAAACGGCAGCAAACTCCTTAGCCGTGTAGCCGTAGGTGCTGGCCAGTTCAACATTTTTAAACCCCAGTTCGGCCGTCAGCTGTAGGCCGGCTAATGGGTCTTTGGCGGTAAGCTCCCGCAGGGAGTAAAGCTGTAAAGCAATGTTATTTTGCATAACGCACCTCTTTATGAAATGAATTTTATAGAGTAAATTTTTATAAAACAGATTTGTAAGCCTTGCTTTTAATATTTTGCATTTAAAATAACAAAGTGCCGCTGCCGTTTGGCAGCAGCACCATGTACTGTGTTAATTAATGCCCTTTGGGCAATGCGGTTTTAAGCTTTTAAAATCAGGCTTTGCCGTCGCAGCCTAAAACATCTTTAATTTTGTGCTCAACCATGCCTTTAATGGCGGCGCGGCCGTCGCCCAAATACTGGCGCGGGTCAAAGTGATCGGGATGCTCTACAAAATGCTTGCGGATGGCACCGGTCATAGCTAAACGCAGGTCGGAATCAATGTTGATCTTGCAAACTGCCATGGTAGCGGCCTTGCGCAGCATTTCCTCCGGAATACCAATGGCGTCGGGCATTTTGCCGCCGTATTGGTTTACCATTTCTACAAACTCGGGCACAACCGAGGAGGCGCCGTGCAGCACAATGGGGAAGCCGGGCAGCTTTTTGCCAACTTCCTCTAAAATATCAAACCGCAGCTGCGGCTTTTGGCCGGGCTTAAATTTGTAGGCGCCGTGGCTGGTGCCAATGGCAATGGCTAAAGAATCTACGCCGGTGCGGGTAACAAAATCGTAAACCTGATTCGGATCGGTAAAGTGGGCGTCATCCTCCGAAACGTTAACATCGTCCTCAATGCCGGCCAACTGGCCCAATTCGGCCTCAACGGTTACATTAAACTGGTGGGCGTAATCGGCAACCTTTTTGGCTAAGGCAACATTTTCTTCGTACGGCAGGTGCGAACCGTCGATCATAACCGAGGTAAAACCGCCGTCAATGCAGCTTTTGCAAAGCTCAAAGCTGTTGCCGTGGTCTAAGTGCAGGCAAATGGGCAGGCCGGTTTCTTCTACAGCGGCCTCTACCAATTTTACCAAATAGGTGTGGTTGGCGTATTTTCTTGCCCCGGCAGAAACCTGCAGAATTAAGGGGGCGTTCAGCTCTTTACCGGCTTCGGTAATGCCTTGAATAATCTCCATATTGTTTACATTGAAGGCGCCAATGGCATAACCGCCCTCGTAAGCTTTTTTGAACATTTCCTTGGTGTTAACTAACGGCATTTTGTTCACTCTCCAATAAAATTTTGCGTAGCCGCGCTGCGACTACCACCGTTTCATATTATACTATATTTATTTGCGAAAATAAAGCCTATTTTTAAATTTTTTTAAAAAACTAAAAAAGCTGGGATATTCTAAAATTTTTGCCGTAAAAAAAGCCCCGGCCGGCGTGGGTTTGGCTGGGGCGAAAGTTGTTTTGTGCTTTGTAAGGCAAAACGTTACGGTTTTAAAAAGTTTTTTAGCCTAAAAGGGGTAGGAAGGCTTTTTATTCATTAACAATAAGGGAACGGCTTTATTACAATAAAAAACAGTTTGACTGCAGCTTTACAAAGCGCGTTATGCTTTTAATAAAAAATCCATTGCCGGTACGGTTACGCCGTCTACACTTTGCGGCTCGTTGGCGTAGTTTAGGTAAAGGGTTTCGCCGCTTTCGTACTGTACGCGGTGCAGCGTGGGGGTTAAAAGGTCGTGCTGCTGCATAAACTGCATTTGCAGGTGGCTGTAGCGGCTGTACTCGCTGCATAGAGCTTTAATTTTTTGCACGCTTTGCCGCAGCTGCTGCGGGGTATCCATGGTAAAATCGTTTTTGCCCATCCAGCTGCTGGTGCCGTGAAAGTTAGAGTAGTAATAAATGGCCGGTCTGCCGCCAAACTCGTAAAAGTGCAGGCGCTCAATCGGCTCCTTTACCGGAAAATTAACGGTTTCGGAGGAGGGGTTGCTTAACACAATGCCGTGGTAAACCAGCTGCCAAAACGGTACGCTTTGCCCAAACAGGGGCACATTATTTTCAAACACGCCAAAGCCGCTGTAAAGGCCAAAGTCCAGCACGCCGCAGGCGTGGTCAAAGGTGCCCTCCGAGGCAATTGCCCCAAACAAATTGGCCGAAAGCGTTAAAATATCCCGCCACAGACTAACGCACTGCTTGGCGTTTACCGGGTGGTTTTTATCAAAACAGGTGCGTGGTGCCACTACCGAAATAACATCAATATAATGCAGACCCTCAAACCCCAGCTCCCGCACGCGGGGCAGGTCCTGCTCGGCCAGTTCTTTTGCTTTTTTTGGGCAAAGGTGGTACATTTTGCCGCCGCTCCACTGGGCTTTTTCAGCTTCCAGCTCGCCGGTTTGGGTTTTTAAAATTAAGTCGTCGCTCCAGTTTTCGGCAATTTGGTAGGCGTCGGTGCTGTTGGTGTGGCAGGTAATTTTGTAGCCCGCCGCTTTTGCGGTTTTAATTAAACGGCGCAGCCCGACCTCGCCGCCCAGCTTTTCCTCTACCGGAAAAATTTGCGGATAGCGGCCGTCGTGCCCGCTTTTGTTCCAGCCAACCAGGCAAAGGCTGGCTTTTTCAACTCCCTGTGCCTGCAGTTCGGCAATCAGGCGTTCTACATCGGCAAAGGTGCAGGCAACCTTCATTTCCGGCTCGTTTTCCGGCGTTTGGTGCGCCACGGGGGAGGGGGCCGGTTTCCAACCCATGCGAATACGAATTTCGGGCGCCTCGGCAAGATATTTTAAAATCGGCCGGGTTTTTGCGCGCTCACTTAAACGGGTGCAAAGCCCGTTTTTTAATAAGTAATTGCGGTAGCAGCGGGCCATGGCACTGTAATCGGCGTTCGCCCCCGGCAGGGTAATTAAAAGCAGCGAAATATCCTCGTACAGGGTGCAGGCCGGCAGGTACGGAATAAGGGAGTAAATGCCGTTTTCAACTTTTGCACCAAAGCGGGTTTGATCCCGCATACCAAGACTTAACAGCAGCTCGGCTTTATCGGCCGATTTTTTGCCGCAAAGGGGCATAAACCGGTTGTCGGAATTCAGGCAATATTCGGCGTTTTCGTGCGGGGTAAAGCTTGCCAGCCGGCAGCCGTGCACGTGGGGCAGCAAATAGTAACCGCTTTGGCCTGCGGTGGCGTTAAAGTAGTTGGGCAACAGCTCAATGCGGGTAAATTTGGCCGGAACATTTTTTTGCTTTAGGGTAAGCAGCAGGCCGTCTGGCGTATTAGCAGCTTGCAGCGGTAGGCTTTGGGTGCTGCCGTTTGGCAGAAAAATTTTAGCTTGGTACATGGCGTTTTCGGCAAACAAAATTGCCGCACCTCCCGTTAATTTTTACCCTAATTATAGCAAACGGCTATGCTTTTGAAAAGAATAAAAACGCAACAAAATTATTAAAAAACAAACCATTTTGGCTGCAGCGGTGAACAAAACAAAATAAGTATTGTTTTTTACAAAACTGGCCATTTTTTGCAAATAATTAGACAGATATTTGCAATGTTTTGCCGGTTAATTGCTTTAGGTAGTTGGGTGTGTTAAAATATTTAGGTAAAATATGATTCATGGAGGCGCTTTGATGTTAAAAATTGATAAAAACAAAACCGTTCAAGGCTTGCGCATTTGGGAACTGCCTGCCGGGCCAATAGACGAGGCAGCGCCGCTTTGCCGAAAAATTGCGGCCGACGGTGCGGTGCTTTTAAGAAACAACGGCGTTTTACCTTTTAAAAAAGGGGAGCGTGTTGCTGTTTTTGGCCGAATGCAAACCACCTACTACAAAAGCGGAACCGGCTCGGGCGGTGCGGTGAATGTAAAGCATTTGCCCTGTATTATAGAGTCTTTACGCAAGGACGGCGGAATTTTGGTAGACGAGCCGCTGGTCAAAATTTACGAGGCGTGGATTGAGCAGCACCCGTTTGATAACGGTCACGGTTGGGCCAGCGAGCCTTGCTGCCAGGTAGAAATGCCGCTGGAGGAGCCGGTTGTTTGCGCCGCGGCCGAGCGGAATAGCAGCGCGGTTGTAATTATTGGCCGCAGCTCGGGCGAGGACCATGACAACGCCGCCGAGCCGGGCAGCTACCTTTTAACCGAAGTGGAAGAAAATATGATTCGGTTGGTTGCGGCGCACTTTAAAAAATTTGTTGTTGTTTTAAATGTTGGAAATATTATTGATTTAAAATTTACCGAAAAATACAATGTTCCGGCCTTTTTGTACGCCTGGCAGGGCGGCATGGAGGGGGCCAACGCGCTGGCCGATATTCTTTGCGGACGCGTTTCGCCCGGCGGAAAGCTGCCGGATACGCAGGCCTTTGATATTGAGGATTACCCCTCTACCGCCAATTTTAACGACCCTGACCACTTATATTATAAAGAGGACATTTTTGTAGGTTACCGCTATTTTGAAACCTTTGCGAAAGAAAAGGTACAGTACCCCTTTGGTTTTGGGTTAACCTACACAACCTTTAATATTCGGTACAGCGCCAAGGTGCAAAACGGTGAAATTGCCGTTACGGCAACGGTTCAAAACACCGGCAATTTTGCCGCGCGCGAGGTGGTGCAGGTTTACTACGGTGCCCCCTGTGCCAAGCTGTGCAACCCCGCTAAACAGCTGGTAGGCTTTGCAAAAACCAAAACGCTGGCCCCGGGCGAGGAGCAAACCTTAACCGTTAGCTTTAGCATTAAAAAAATGGCTGCGTTTGATGACAGCGGCGTAACCGGCTCTAAAAACGCTTATGTATTAGAGGCGGGCAATTACCGCATTTTTGCCGGCACCGATGTACGCAGCAGTAAAGAGGTGCTTTGCTACCGGCAGGAAAGCACGGTGGCCGTGCAGCAATTGCAGGAGGCCATGGCCCCGCAAAAAAGCTTTGATCGTTTACAGGCACAGCCGCAGGCCGACGGTACCGTAACAGCCGTTTACATCCCGGTGCCAACCGCCGAAACCAACATGGAGCAGCGGGCGCTGGCAGACCGGCCGGAGGAGATTGCCTACACCGGAGACCGCGGCATTAAATTGGTTGATGTTGCCCTTGAAAAAGCTGAACTAAAAGATTTTATTGCCCAAATGAGCGATACCGACCTTTGCACCCTGGTACTGGGTGAGGGCATGTGCAGCCCCAAGGTAACGCCCGGAACCGGCGCTGCCTTTGGCGGGGTTACAAACGCCCTTTTAGATTTTGGTATTCCGGTTTTGTGCGCCAGCGACGGCCCTGCCGGCCTGCGCCTGGCAACCGGCTTAAAGGCCACCTCTATTCCCATTGGCACCCTGTTGGCCGCTACTTTTGATGAGGCCGCCATGGAGGCGCTGCACGAGTTTGTTGGCATGGAGTGCTTTGCTTATAAGGTAGATACCTTGCTTGCGCCGGGTATGAACATTCACCGCAACCCGTTAAACGGGCGGAATTTTGAATATTATTCAGAGGATCCGCTGCTAACCGGTAAAATGGGCGCAGCTGCCAGCCGCGGCGTTGCAAAAACGGGCAGCACTACCACCATTAAGCATTTTTGCTGCAACAACCGGGAGCGCGGCCGCTGGTTTGTAGAGGCGGTTGTTTCGGCCAGGGCGCTGCGGGAAATTTACCTAAGGGGCTTTGAAATTGCCGTGAAAGAGGGGCACGCAACCGCTATTATGACCTCTTACAACCCGGTAAACGGCTACTGGACCTCTTCTAATTACGATTTGAATACTACTATTTTGCGCAACGAGTGGGGCTACAACGGTATTGTAATGACCGATTGGTGGGCACTTTCCAGCTGTGCGGGTGAGGCCGGCAAAAAGGGCAACCAAAAGGCAATGATCCGCGCGCAGAACGATATTTTCATGGTTTGCCCGTCGGCCGAAACGCAGCCAACCAATTTGTTTGAGGGGATGCAGGAGGGGTATATTACCCGCGGCAGTCTGCAGCGCTGCGTTGCTAATTTGCTGCGGTACATTATGCTTTCTCCAACCTTTTTGCGTTTTGTAGACGGCGGCTGCAAAAAACCGATTTTTGCAGCGGCAGACGAAAGCAAAATGCAAACGGTGGTGCATTTAAACGGGGTGCAAAGCAACACAGAATTTACCGCCACCTTTGGCGAAAAACAGCCGGCCTTGGTTAAATTAAAGCTGCAGGTAACAGGCAGCGAGCTGGCGCAAAGCCCCATAACCCTAACCATTAACGGTGAAAGCACCGTGGCTTTTTCGGTTAACGGAAACGGCGGCAAAGAGTTTTGGGTAACCCGCCTGCTAAAGCAAAAGGATTTAAAAGTGCAGGAAAACAAAGTAACCCTAACTTTTGAAAAAGCGGTTACCGTGCTGGAATTAGAGGTTAAAGTTTAAAGTGTTAAAATAGGTAAAAAAACAACAGCCGCTCGGTTTTTACCGGGCGGCTGTTGTTTGTGGTTTTAAAGCGGGTACACAGTGTAGATAAATCTATTATTCCCCTAAATAGGCTTTTTGAATGGCTGGGTTGTGCATCAGCTCGTTAGAATTGCCGGAAAGCACAATAGAGCCGGTTTCTAACACATAGGCCCGGTTAGAAATTGAAAGGGCCTTTTTGGCATTTTGCTCTACCAGCAACACGGTAGTGCCTTTTTCGTTAATGCTTTTAATAATATCAAAAATCTCGGTAACCAGCAGGGGGGAAAGACCCATAGAGGGCTCGTCTAACAGCAAAATTTTGGGGTGAGACATTAGCGCTCGACCCATGGCCAACATTTGCTGCTCGCCGCCCGAAAGCGTGCCGGCAACCTGCTTTTTGCGCTCCTCTAAGCGGGGAAAGCTTTCGTAAACCGATTGAATAGTTTGCTGAACTTCGGCTTTATCCTTACGGGTGTAGGCGCCCATTAGTAGGTTTTCGTAAACCGTAAGCTCCTGGAATACGCGGCGCCCCTCCGGCACCTGGGCCATGCCTAAATGCACGGTTTTGTGGCAGGGCAGCTTGGTAATATCCTGCCCGTTGTAGGTAACGGTTCCGCCGCTGGAGGGAATAAGCCCCATAACGCTTTGCATGGTGGTTGTTTTACCGGCGCCGTTGGCACCAATTAAGGTAACAATTTCGCCCTCGTTAACCTCAAAGCTAATGCCCTTTAAAGCGCGAATAACGCCGTAACAAACCTCAAGATTTTTTACTTCTAATAATGCCATAGCTTTTACCCTCCAATGTAGGCTTTAATAACCTCGGGGTTGCTTAAAGCCTCTTTGGTTTCACCCTGCGTTAGCACGGTGCCAAAGTTTAAAACGGTAATTTCGTCACAAAGGCCGGAAACAAATTTCATATCGTGCTCAATCAGCAAAATAGTCATGTTGTAATTGTCCCGAATGTAGCGAATAACCTCCATAAGCTCTGCGGTTTCGTTAGGGTTCATGCCGGCGGCAGGTTCGTCTAAAAGCAGCAGCTTAGGGTTGGTAGCCAGGGCGCGGGCAATTTCAAGCTTGCGCTGTTTGCCATAGGGCAGGTTGCAGGAAAGGTTATTGCGCTCCTCCTCCAGCCCTACTACGCGCAAAATTTCCTTAGCCTTTTGGCGCATGGCCTTTTCTACCTTAAAGTGGCGGGGCAGGCGAAACAAACTTTCAAACAGGGTGCATTTAAACTCCGGTTGATTGTGCAGCCCTACCATTACGTTGCGAATAACGCTCATGTTGTTAAACAGGCGAATGTTTTGAAAGGTACGGGCAATGCCCTTGTGGTTAATTTTTTCCTGGTTGCAGCCTTTTAAAGATTCGCCGCAAAGAAAGAAGTCCCCTTCGGTGGGGGTGTAAACCCCGGTCAGCAGGTTAAAAATGGTTGTTTTGCCGGCGCCATTCGGCCCAACCAGGCCGTAAAGCTGGCGCTCTTTAATTTTTAAA
>URRK01000058.1 GCA_900550315.1 uncultured Oscillospiraceae bacterium
TCGGGTTGGAATAAGCGCCTGTGGTCTTCAGAGTGCTGTTCTTGATGCTGACCGTACCGGCCCGGGCGAAAACGCCCTGCCGAAAGAAACGGCTGCCTCTTTACGCAAAATTTTAAAGGAGGCCGAAAAGGCCTTAGGCAAGCAAGGGTAAGGGCACCGGCCTTTTACGGTTTTAAAACAGTTTTTGCAAAAGGCTTTTAAAACCCAAAGCGGCTTTAAAAACTGTTTAAAACCAAAAATTAAGCTTTCAGCAATAAAGCCCCAAACGGGGCTTTATTTTTTACCTTTACCGGGCGGCAGGCTTTTGCTTACCACCCGGTATTTTATTATTAATTAATAAAAGCGTCGTGCACGGCGGTAACAGCGCGGTCGGCGTCTTTTCCCTCAATTAAAACCGAAATTTTAATTTCGCTGGTAGAGATCATTTGAATGTTAACGCCGGCGTCGTACAGCGCCTCAAACATTTTAGAGGCCACGCCCGGATGCGTTTCCATACCCGTACCAACAATTGAAACCTTTGCAACCGTTTCATCATGCGTCATGCTTTGGTAGTTCATAGAGTCCTTAAGCTTTTCCATAATGGCTAACGCCTCTACGCTTTGATCCTGCGAGGTGGTAAAGGTAATGTCTTTCGTGCCATCGCGCCCTACCGACTGCAAAATAATATCTACATTAATTTTGCCCTTGCCCAGCTCGTTAAAAATTTTAAAAGCGGTGCCGGGGGTGTCCTTTAACCCAATAACCGAAATTCTTGAAACATTTTTGTCGCAGGCAACGCCGCGAATCAGCATTTTTTCCATTTTAACCGTCTCCTTTACTATTGTGCCGGGTTTATCCTCTAAGCTGGAGAGCACCTCTAATTCCACACCGTATTTTTTAGCCATTTCTACCGATCGGTTATTTAAAACCTGTGCGCCCAGCGTAGCTAATTCCAGCATTTCCTCGTAAGTAATCTCACTCATTTTTTTAGCGGTTTTAACCTTGCGCGGGTCGGCGGTGTAAACGCCGTCAACATCGGTGTAAATTTGGCACAGATCGGCGCGCAAAGCAGCGGCAATGGCAACGGCGCTGGTGTCGGACCCGCCGCGGCCCAGGGTAGTAATATCATCGTACTTATTAAGGCCCTGAAAGCCCGCTACAACCACAATATTTTTTTTGGCCAGTTCGGCGCGCAGCCGCTCGGCCTCAATTTTTTTAATACGCGCGGCCGAGTAGTTCGAATCGGTTTGAAAACCGGCCTGCCACCCTAAAAGGGAAACCACCGGAAACCCCATTTTTTCAATGGCAATGGCCAGCAGCGCAATAGAGATCTGCTCCCCTGCCGACATTAGCATATCCATCTCCCGCTTTGAGGGGGTGCCGGCGTTTAACTCGTGCGCTTTGGCAATTAAATCGTCGGTCGTATCCCCCTGGGCCGAAACAACAACCACCACCTCGTTGCCCTTTTTATACTCCTCGGTTACAATGCGGGCAACATTTTGTACCCTTTTGGTATCGGCAACAGAGCTGCCGCCGAATTTTTTAACCACTAACGCCATTCAAATTTCCTCCAAATCGTGTATCTTGCAAACAGTAGCACCTACGGCGTCGGTGCGTAACTGCGTAACTTGCCAATTAAAAATGCCGTTTTTCTTCAGCTCGGTTTTAATGTTTTCGGCAAAGGCTTCATCCTCGGCCCCTACCATGCACATAACGGTGGAGCCGGCACCGCTAATGTAAACCCCCAGCGCTCCCAGCTCGTACGCTACGCGAAAGGCCGTGTCGGCCCCGCTGATCAGCCCCATGCGAAAAGGCTGGTGCAAGGCGTCGCCCGTTGCAACCTTTAAGTTTTGCAGCTTACCGGAAAACAGCGAAGCCGCCATTAGCGCCGCGCGGGAAAGGTTGTACACCGCCTTTTCCAGCGAAACGGTTTGCGGCAGCACCGAGCGGGCATGCACGGTTTTTAAGGCCTGCGGCGGAATTAAGGCTACAAATTTAACCGTATTGGCCACCGGCACACTAACCGAGTACACCCGGCCGTGCTCTACCGCACAGGTAACCAGGCCGCCCAAAATGGCCGGGGTGGTGTTGTCGGGGTGCCCCTCAATAGCGGCCGAAAGGTTAATCAGCTCCTCTTTATTCAGCGGGTTATTCAGCAGCGCGTTTGCGCCCAGCAGCCCGCCAACCAAACAGGCCGATGAGCTGCCCAGCCCCCGCGCCATTGGAATATTGTTTTTTTGCCAAATGCGCAGCCCGTGAAAAGGCTTGCCGGTAATCTCAAAAATGCGCTGCGCCGCCGTGTAGACCATATTGGTTTCATCAGTTGGAATTTCAACCCCGTCTAACGAGCGGATCTCTAATCCATCATATTCCTCTAAACCAATTGTGTTATAAAGGGTCAGCGCCAGGCCTAAGCTATCAAACCCCGAACCAATATTGGCGCTGGTTGCGGGAACCTTTACGCGTACCATTTATTCCACCACATGAAAAACAGCCGGTGCGTTGGCGGTTTTTAGCAAACTAAGCTTTTTGCGTAAAATATTCTCGGTGTCGTAAGGGGTAATAAAAGCCAGGGTGTTTTGCTCGGCCGGGGTGTTTAAATAGTCCAGCTTGCCAAAAACGCTTTCCAGCACGCTTTGGGCCTCGGCAATATTTTCTACCGCAACGCGAACATAAAGGCGGGTTTTAATGGTTCCTAACGGCACAACATAATCCTTGCTGCCGTCCTCCCACGAAAGGTACTTTCTGGCCTGCAGGTGCTTTACGCAATCAATCACATCGGCCACAACGGCGCTGGCTGTTGGCAGCTTTCCGGCGCCACGGCCGTAAAACATTACATCGCCAATGGCGTCGCCGCGTACCATAATGGCGTTAAATACATCGTCTACATTTGCCAGTTGGTTTTCAACCGGCACCAGTGCCGGGTAAACGGCAACCGTAACCTTACCCTCCTCCAGCAGCATGGCGTGGCCAATCAGCTTAATTACATAGCCGGCTCGCTGCGCAAAGGTAACATCCTGCAGGGTAATTTGGCTAATGCCCTCGGTGCTAACCTGGTTGGGGTACACATGCTTACCAAAGGAGATAGAGGCCAAAATGCAAATTTTGCGGCAGGCGTCAATGCCCTCTACATCGGCGGTTGGGTCCTTTTCGGCGTAACCCAGCTGCTGCGCCAGCTTTAAGGCGGAATTAAAATCCATTTTTTCTTTAATCATTTTAGTTAAAATAAAGTTGGTGGTGCCGTTTAAAATGCCGTAAACCTCGTAAAGGTCGTTGGCGGCAAGGCACTGGGCAATGGGCCGCAAAACCGGAATACCGCCGCCTACGCTGGCCTCAAACAAAAAGTTAACATTATTCTCATTGGCAATTTTTAAAAGCTCGGCGCCGCACTGCGCAACTAGCTCTTTATTCGAGGTTACAACGCTTTTGCCCTTTTCAAGGCAGGCTTTTACATAATCGTACGCCGGGTGAATTCCACCCATAACCTCTACAACCACGCGAACCGAATCGTCCTGCAAAATCGGGTCAAAGCTTTTAATAAACCGGTCGCTGTATGAAAGGGCCGGAAAATCCCGCAGATCTAAAATATACTTTACATGAATGGTGTTTTTAGCTTTTTTGGCAATATTCTCCTCGTGGTTTAATAAAACCTCTACCACGCCGGAGCCAACAACCCCGTGCCCCATAACGGCTACATTTACAACAGACATTGAAAACCTCCTGAAATATGAACAATTTTTAACAATAATAACAAACGCGGCAAAAGCACGCCGAATTTTAAAGTTCGCCCAGCACGCGGTTTACCGAAACAACGCCTTTTACGCGTTTTAGGTCGGCCAGCAGCGCGTCCTCCCCCGCGGCGGCACCCCGCCGGTACGAAACGGTTACCGAAGCTACCCCCATGGCCGGCAGGCCCTGGTTAATGGTTAAAATGTTGGCACCCGCAGCGCACAGTGCCCCAATAAAGGCCGAAAGCACCCCGGAGCGATTTTCCAGCACGGCGGAAAGGTTAATAACATTTTCGGCCCCTTGGTCGCCAACGCTGAAAACACAGTCGCGGTATTTGTAATAAGCGCTGCGCGAAAGCCCGCAAAGCCGCACCGCCTCGCTGGAGGATTTAACCCGCCCGGTAGAAAGCAGCAGCTTGGCCTGCGCCACCTTTGCAAAAACGGCCGGCAGGGCTGCGGTTTTTACCAATAAATAATCGGTATTTTGCACGCGGTACTGTCCCCCTCTCGTGTACAGGTGTTTTTGTGACAAAATATATTATAACGCTTTATAATTATTTTTGCAATACATTAATGCGGCAAATTTAGGCGCGTTTTTGCCATTTTTAGTGTATATATTTACGAAAATTTACAATTAAGACTTGAACCCTTGCGCCAACTGGGGTATTATATTATTGTTTAGCGGCGTTTTTGCGGCTTAAAACGAAATTTTAACCGTAGGAGTGTAGCACCCTTGACCATAGAAAAGAAAAAAGATTTTTTAATCAACTTTGCTTTTTTTATTGTAATTTGCGCCATAGCCTATGTGGCCTTTAAGTTTTTATCGGTCTATCTGCTGCCGTTTGTTATTGGCATTTTGGCCTCGTTTTTAGTGCAGCGGCCGTCCCGCGCCATTCACAAGGCAACCCGTATTCCCAGCGGCGTATGCACCGTTGTTTTGGTTGTTATTACCTACTTTTTACTTATTGGGCTGGTAGGGCTTATTGGCTTTATGCTGTACCGCTGGGTCTCGGCGCTGCTGGTCATTATTCCCGAATATTTTCCAACCTTCTCCAAGGCAATGAAAGATCTTTCTGTAACCTTTTCTGACCTTTTAAATCAACTGCCAAGCTCCACCGTTTCGGCCCTGAACAACATGCCCGAAAAGATAGTTAGCACCTTAACCGGCTCGCTAACCTCGTGGCTTTCGGCCTTTGCGGGCAATATTGTTAAACGCATTCCCAACATTTTAATTAGCATTATTATTACCGTTGTTGCCAGCTGCTACATTGCCAAAGACTACCGCCGCGTTATTAAATTCTCCAGCGAGGTGTTGCCGGCCAGGGTTTGGCAGTTGCTTATTGATATTAAAATTATTTTTATGCGCAACATTTTGCGTATGCTGCGCGGCTACGCCCTGCTGCTCATGATTACCTTTATTGAGCTGAGCATTGGCCTACTTATTTTGCGGGTAGATAATTCTATTGCCTTAGCCGCTGTAATTGCCGTGGTAGATATTTTACCGGTGCTGGGTACCGGCACGGTGTTGATCCCTTGGGCGGTAATTGAGCTGATTACCGGCAACATTTGGCACGCCGTTGGCATTTTAATTGTTTATTTGGTTATTACCGTTATCCGCAATTTTTTAGAGCCAAAGGTTATTGGCAACCAGGTTGGTCTGCACCCGCTAATTACCCTAATTGCCATTTTCTGCGGTTACAAGCTTATGGGCTTTGTAGGTCTCTTCCTTTTCCCGGTTACCATTATTGTTTTGCACGACCTTTATGTGCAGGGCAAAATTACCATTAAGGGGCTAACGCCCGCCGGGCAAAATGCCGATGAGAATGTTGGGCAAAACAGCGAACCCGCCGCCGAGCAAGGTGCCGAACCAAATGGCAGACCCGTTACTGAGCAGAGCGCTAAACCCACCGCCGAGCAAGGCGCCGAACAGAATACCGAGCAGCCGTAGCTTAGCGCTGCGCCGCAATTGCAATGCCGCGCGCACTGCCGGGCCAAACTCCCCCGCTTAAAAGCTATATTTTCTTAAAAGCTATATTTTGTAAATGTATGCAGCCAAAAACCGGCTGCATATTTTTTTTAGCCAAGGCATATACATAAAACAAAAGAACGGCGCCCGAGCCCGCAATAAAGGAGAGTATTTCATGGACCGCAAAATTACCGAATTTAACCTAAAAAACGAAAAAACCTGCCTGGAACAAACCGCCGAACTGCCAATTGAAGCCGATTTTACCGTGGCGGAGTATTTGGGGGATATTAAAAAAACACTGAAATGCAAGGCGGTGCCTTTTGTTACCGCCAAACAGCTTTCCGGTAACACGGCAACGGTAGACGGCACCGTGTTAATTAGCGTAATGTACGAGGACGCCGACGGCACCCTTTGCTGCGGGGAATTTGAGCAGCCCTTTAAAAAAAGCTTTGACGGCAACGAGGAGCTGGAAACTGCCGGGTTTGAGGTAAGCTGCAACGCCGTACTGAACACCTGCCGCGCCGTTACCGAGCGAAAACTAAGCGTAAAAGGCGTTTTAAGGCTAAAGGTTACCTTAAAAAAGGTGGCGCAGCACAGCATTATTGCCGATATTGACGCACCTGATTTTGAAACCCTTTGCGGGCAGGCCGAAACCGTTTTGCCAATTGGCATTACCGAAAAATCTACCGTTATAGACGACGGCTTTGAACTGCCGGAGGAAAAGCCCGCCATTTTTAAAATTATTCGCACCGACGCCGCCGTGCATACCGAAGAGCCGAAAATTATTAACGGCAAGGTCATGGTTTCGGGCAGCTTAAGCCTTTGCCTGCTTTACAGCGACAAAAGCTGCGCCGTGCAAAAAACGCAGCAGCAGTTTCCCTTTAGCCAAATTGTAGAAATTGCAGATATTACCGAGGATTGCCGCTGCAGCGTAACCGGCGAGCTTTGCAGCCTAAACCTTACCACCCGCACCAACGCCGAGGGGGAATGCCGGTCGGTTGCGGTTGTTAGCCGCATAAATCTTACCTGCAAGGCCTGCTGCCTGCAAACCGTACCCTTAATTTTTGACGCTTACAGCACCCGCAAAAAAACCGATTTTAAAACCGAGGAGGTGCCCTTTACCAAGCTGGCAAAGCAGGTAAACGAAACCTTTTTGTGTAAAAAACAAATTGATTTGCCGGAGGAAGCCGAAACCATTTGCGATATTTGGTGCGACCCGGCAGATTGCAGCGCCCGGCCCGGCGAAAAAGGCTTAACGCTAAGCGGCAGCATTTTGTGCGGCGCGCTGCACCAAAACAGCGAGGGCGAATTTGGTTACAGCGAGCGGATGATTGAATTTGAATACCCCATTTTGTTAGAAACGCCTATTGCAGCGCCAATGTGCAAGCCTAAAATAACGGTTTCTAACTGCGAGTACCGCCCCAACGGGCGCGGCGGCGCCGAGCTAACCGTTAAACTGGCCATTAACGCCACCGTGTACAGCGCCGAAAGTCTACAGGTGCTTACCGGCCTTACGGTAGATGAAAACACCCCCGCGGTGGACGACAACGTCGCCTTAATTGCCTACTTTGCCCAAAGCGGCGAGGAGGTTTGGCAAATATGCAAGCGCTTTTGCGCCAATCGCAAAGAGCTTTTAGAGCAAAACGATTTAAAGGAGGACCGTCTAAAAGAAAATAAAATGCTGCTTATTCCACGAATGTAATAACAAAGCCAAAAGCGGTTTTAAACGGTGCGTTCCCGTTTAAAACCGCTTTGCATTTTTAAGTTTAAAAATTTTTAAAAAAGCTAAAATTCAAGCTATGGCTTATTCGGCACTGCCAAAATCGGCCCGGTCAAACCCCAGCAGCCTTTCTTCGCCGCCAATTCCGCCTAAAATTAAGCAATAAAGCAGCCCGGTTTGGATCCACAAAAAGGTTAAATCTACCGTAGCGTGCACCACCAAAGCGGCAAGCGCAGCTAAAATTAGGCTGGTTTGCTGCAGCTTGGTTTGGGCGTTGCGGCAGCAAATGGCCCGTTTTACATAGCCCACTATAAACCAAATGGGAAAAACCGTTCCAACAACGCCAAAATTTAATAAAAGGTCTAACAACAAATTGTGGCAGTGGGTGGTGGCGTAGCTGCCGGGATAATTGGCATAAATGTGGTAGTAGCCCAAAAAGCCGCGGCCAAACAGCGGGTTTTTGGCAATATCCCGCAGGGCAACCCGCCAAATTAAAAGCCGGTTATCGGTTGTAACGCCCGAATAATCTACCAACCGGGGCATTAAATAAGGGGCGCAGTACAAAACAATGCAGGCGGCGGCCGCCAACAGTAAAACAATGCTTAAAAGCTGATTTTTTCGCGTTAAAAGCAGCAGCATTGCCAGGCCAACCAGCACCTCTACCCAAACAAACATGCTGCCGGTTAAGTAAATGGCCCCGGCCATAAGTGCCGCAGCGGCAGCGTACAGGGCAACATTTTTGCGAAACACCAAAATTTTGTACCCGCAAATTAAAACCGTAGTTGCTAAAACCGTTGCCAGGTAGTTGCAGTTAAAAAAGTAAAGCGTGCAGCGGTACATCTCGTTACTTTTTACCAAATAGGTGCTTAAATACCAATCAAAATACCCTAAAATGGCAACCGCTGTGCCAAACAGGCAGCAAAGCTTTAGCCCTAATTCAAAGGTTTTGGTGCTGCAGCGCTCCCGGCAATAAAGCAAAATGGATACCAGCATAAAATAGCCGGCGGCCGAGGCCAAACCAATCCAGTTAAAATTTGCTGCCGCAACAACGGCGGCGTAAACAGCCAAAATTAAAACCGGCCAGGTAAAGCGCTTTTTAAAAACGCTAAGCCCGTTTTGAAAAATGCAAAAATAAGCAAACGCCGCAATTAGCACGGCGGCTGTTGCAGCAAAGGGCAAATATACGCTGCAAAACAGCGCGCAAATAACCAGGTCCGAAGCCCGGCTATTTAATTTTAATTTCATAAGCTCCCCCCCAAAAATGCCCCGCCTGCAGCCTGCAAAAGGGGCATTTTTTGTTCGTGCTTTTGTAACGGTTTTTAATCGGCAAAGGGCGCAAGTTTGCCAGCTTTACACGCCGCCTACGGCCGTTTAAAAACGGCCGGCAGGCAAATAAGCAGGGTGGCAATTAACTGGTACGCCAAAAGGCACCAGGGCGAAAGCAGCGCAGGCGCCGTAAAAACGGCAATGGCCGTTGCCAAAATGCCTAAAACTACCGTAACAACATACAACGCCGACATAGAATGAAACAGGCTTTTAATTTGAATGGCGGCGGTCATAGCGGCAAAAAATCCGCAAACCGATTTACCAAAGCTGGCGCCGGCGCTTCGGCTTTCTTGGTAGGCGGCAGCCGTATCAAAATAATCGCAGCCCTGTTTGTTCATAATGCTAATAGAATCCTCGTACAGCCCAAAATAATCGCACAGCATTTTTTCGCTTAAATTGGGGTCGCAGTTTTTAACCAAAATGGTAGTGCCGGTGTTGCAAAGGCGGCTCAGCTCGTAAGCAACCTCCTCGTTCGGGCAATATTTAACCACAAAAATGGCGCAAACTGCATTGTCGCACGCCAAATAAACCGGGAAATACCCTTTGCGTAAAATCTTTTTATCCAGCTCTAACGGCGGCAGCGCTTTAAAGCCGTGCGCCTCCATTAAAATGCGGTTGCCAACAAACACGCGGTGTTTATCTACCCAGCCGGAAACGCCCATTTTTTCCTCGTACATTACGGTGTCGGCTTTTTTGGGCACTAAATCGGTGGTGTTGTTAATTTGTTTAAAC
>URRK01000059.1 GCA_900550315.1 uncultured Oscillospiraceae bacterium
TACATTAGCCGGGTTTTTTATTTGGCCGATTATGTTAAGGAGCTAAAAACCGGGCAAATGGCTCCGCAGCTGGAAAAAGATTTAGCCGAAACCACCGAAACGCTGCAGCAGCAAACCAAAAAGCACAGCCGACCCATTGCGCGGCTTTCCTTTTTTTACAATTCGTTAGATAATTTTATTTTTAACGGCGGCTACCTTACCTACCTGTTTTACAACACCCTGGTGCTGGGGCGGTACGGCCTTGGCGCGCTTACCGGGGTTTATAATTCGGCTCAGCGCTTTATTGGCAACTTGGCCGCGGTTATTCGCCAGCTGCCCGAATTTCAAAAGCACAGCCTTTACATTCAAAAGCTGCGCAGCTTTTTAGAGGCCGAAAACACCCTGCAGGATCTTGGCACACAGCCGCTGCCGGCCCAAAAGCCGCTTACCTTAAACCAGGTTACCTTTACCTACCCGGGCAACCAAAAGCCTACCTTAAAAAATGTTTCGCTTGGTGTTGAACCGGGGCAAAAAATTGCGCTGGTAGGGTTTAACGGGGCCGGTAAATCTACCTTAATTAAGCTAATTATGCGGCTTTACGACCCGCAAGCCGGCACGGTTTGCTACGGCGGGCAAAACATTAAAAATTACCCGCTTAGCGCCTGGCGGCAGCAGTTTGGCGCTTTGTTTCAGGATTACGAGCTGCTGGCTACCGATTTAGCCCACAACCTTACGGCCAGCCCGGCCGAGCTTGACCTGCCGCGCGCCGACTCCGCCTTAAAAAAGGCCGCGTTTTGGGAAAAGTTTAAAACTCTGCCGCTGGGGTACCAAACCCCCATGACGCGTGAGTTTGAGGAGAGCGGCTTAAACCCCTCGGGTGGGGAAAAGCAGAAAATTGCCCTGGCGCGGGTGCTTTACGCCAACGCCAACATTATTGTGTTAGATGAGCCCTCCGGCGCGCTGGACCCCATAGCCGAATACCGGTTGAACAAAACCGTTACCGAGCTTTCTAAAAATCAAACGGTAATTATTATTTCGCACCGGCTTTCTACCACCCGGTTTGTAGATTGCATTTATATGCTGGCAAACGGGCAAATTATTGAGCAGGGCAGCCACGAGCAGCTGTTGGCGAAAAACGGCGAGTACGCTAAAATGTTTAGCCTGCAGGCCGAAAAATACCGTTGAATCATTACTGAAAAGCTTGCCCAAAGTTTAGAGCGGCAGGGCAAGCTTGCCGACCAACGGTTTGCTTAAAATAGGATTTGTTTAAAATAAAATATCAAAATAAAAATCACGCACGGTTAAAGCGGTGCGTGATTTTTTGCTGCAATTTATTTTTAAAACAAAAACCATTTGCTAAATTTAAAGGCTTAACAACGCCGAATTTTTAAAGAACAAAGCTTTCTACCCCTTTTTTCAGGCGGTTCAGGCCGTCTTGCAAGGTGCTGAGCGGGCAGGCTAAATTCATTCTTAAAAAGCTGCTGCCGTTGCCGCCGTAAACCTCCCCCTTAGAAAGGTAAAGTCCGGTGCTTTGGCGCAGGTGGTTGGCTAAAGCGCTGCTTTTCTGCGGGGCAACCGCGCTGCAATCCAGCCACAAAAGGTAGGTAGCCGGGCCGCAAACCGGCAAAAGCTGCGGCAGATTTTGGGCCAAAAAGCTTACTGCATAATCTTTATTTTGCTTTAGGTAGGCGCGCAGCTCATTCAGCCAGGGCTCCCCCTTGGTAAAGGCCGCAACCGCAGCGTCTACGGCAAAAGCGTTGGGTTCGGCAACCTCGTCGGTATTCAAGGCGCGCCAAACCTTGTGCCGCAGGGTGGGGCTTAGGGCGTAAACCGCCGCCGTTTGCAGCCCGGCTAAATTAAAAGCCTTGGTTGGCGCCAAGCAGGTAACGGCGTTTTGGCACTCGGGCGCGGCAAGGGCAAAGGGGGTGTAGTGGCAGCCCGGGTCGGTAATATCGCAATGAATTTCGTCTGAAATAACCGTAACCTGGTGCTGCGTGCAAAGCTGCCCAATTTTTTTAAGCTCCTGCGGCTGCCAAATAATGCCGGTGGGATTTTGCGGGTTACACAAAATAAAAAGGGTGGTTTGCGGGTCGGCCAGCTTTTGGGCTAAATCGTTAAAATCAATTTGGTAACGGCCGTTTTGGTAAAGCAGCTTACTTTGCAAAACGCGGCGGCCGTTGTTTTCTACACTGTTAAAAAAAATGTTGTAAACCGGGGTTAGCAGCACCACATTTTCGGCCGGGGTAGTTAATTTTCGCACCATGCTGGAAATTGCCGGAATAACCCCGGTGCAAAAAATAAGCCCCTCTTGCTTTAGGGGCAGCCCGTGCCGGCGCTGCCACCAGTCGCTGTAAGCGCTGTACCACGCCGGCGGCACCTCGGTGTAGCCGTAAACGCCGTGTGCGGCCCGCTTTTCAATGGCGGCCTGCACCTCCGGCGCGGTTTTAAAATCCATATCTGCCACCCACATGGGCAGCTCGTTTTCTAAAACGTTCCACTTTAAAGCGCCGGTGTTGCGGCGAAAAACGGGGGTGTTAAAATTGTACATAGCAGTTCCTCTTAAAAACTGGCGTTTCGCCGGCAAAGGCTGCACCCGCCCAAAACGGCCAAAAGTTTGCAGCCTTGGGTAAAACGGTTGCCGCCGGTTAAAAAAGCTAGCCGGTGCCAAACGCCGAAAATTAAATTAGTAAATTTAAATGTTGCAAGGGTTAAAGCTGTAACCTAAAATTAATTTTGCAAGCTTTAGCCTTTGCAAATAATTTTTGTTTTGGTGGGGTCAATTTTATCGCGCTCTAAAATAAGCTCGCCAATTTCGTTGGCCGTAATTTGCCCGGCGGTGGGGTTTAAAATGCTTTCTACCTTGCCGGTAATTTCGGCCTGCACGGTAGAATATTCAAACGCCAGCGTGGTGTTTAGCAGCCGGCAGTTTTTAAGGGTAAGGTTTTGAATGTAGCACATGCCCTGCAGGCTTTCCACCGTGCAGTTTATAAGGGTTAAGTTTTTGGCGTTCCAGCCTAAATATTCGCCCGAAATAAAAGAGTTGTACACCGTAATATTTTCGCTGTTCCAAAAGGCGTCCTTCGAAAGGAGCTTGGCGTTTTTAACGGTAACATTTTTAGCCCCGTCAAAAGAGTAATTGCCGTACAGCGTTAGGTTTTGAAAGCTTAAATTTTCGCTGTTTAGGGCAAAATAATCCCCTTTGGCGGTTACATTTTCGGCTTTTACGCCGTTACAGTGCCAAAGGGTTTCGGCCGCGTTGGCAAAGCTAACGTTGTTTAGGGTTAAATTACGGCAGCGGCGAAAGTTTTTAGGTGCTTCAATAGCGCAATCTGTTACCGTAACGCAGTTAGAGTACCAAACCCCGGCCCGGGCCATTTCAAGCCAGGTGCAGTTTTCAAGGGTAATATTGTTAGCGTACCAAAGTGGATATTTCCACTGAAACATGCAGCTTTCAAGGATAATGTTTTGGCTGTGCTTTAAAGGGGATTCGCCGTTGTTAAAAATGGTATTGGTAATGTGTAGGTCCTGCCCGCCGAACAGTGCCCGCTCCCCGGTAAGGTAGGCCTCGTTAATATTTTTCATACAGTCCACCGCCTATAACCGTATTATACCAACCGTTTTAAAAAATTTCAATTACTAAATCGTAAACAATATCTTATAGATTTTAATAAAACAAGTTGGTTTTTTCTCTTGCAAAAGTTTAAAATTCTTGGTATAATACTTAAAAATTAATAAAACATGAAAGATACGGTTTGAAAAGTAGTTGTAGACTGAGTAGATGAAAAGGGAATCAGGTTCGAGTCCTGAACAACCGCCATTACTGTATTTGGGTAGAAAAAGCAGGCGCAGCCCGCAGTGTTTTTGCCGCGCGCTGTGTATAACCATTGGATTTTTCTGAGAAGGGCTGCTTTTGCGCAAAGTGCCGCAAAGCATTTTGCTTCCCCCTAAGTCAGGATACCTGCCGTTTCTTTAGGCTTGGCAACCGGGCGGCCCCAAAGGGCTGCCGCGCTGCTTTTTGCGGCGTTTTACCCTTGCCGGCCTTAGGTTTAACACACTTTGGTGGGAAGAGTGCAACCGATTTATTACTGCATTGCGCGGTTTTAATGTGCACTTTTCGGTGCTTGTTAAAACCGCTAATTTCCGTGCGCTGTTATAAATCTGTTGTGCTCTTTTAACCTGCCGGGTTAAAAGGGCTTTTGTTTTAAAAAAAGGGGGGCAGGCAGTTGAACAGCGAAGAAAAAAAGCTTTGGGCGGTAGAGCTTTTACGCCAAAAAGGCAGCGCGCTTGGCCGCCGACCTAAAAAGGATGATTTTGACGATGTTACCAGATCAAAAATCAAAGCCTTTTTGGGGCCGTGGCCCCGGGCGCTGGAGGTTGCCGGGCTAAAAGAGCCTAAGGCACCCAGCCAAAAGCGCAGGGCTAAAAAACGGCCCGCAAGGCCTTAAAGCTGTTTGCCGGCGCTAAAAATTGCAAAGGCTTTAGCCGGCGGTTGTTTTGCGGCCTGCTGCAACCGCACCTCGCGGTTGGGCCGCCGGGTTTGAACCGTGCCGGCTTTGTTAAAAACAGGAAATTAAAAAAAGGGGAATGAATCAATGAGCAAAAATGTCCTTAGTATTTTACTTACGGTGGTCATGCTGTTTTCGGTAATACCAACAGCGGTGTTGGCAGATGCCGAAACCTGTGACCTGGCCATTTCTACATTAGACGAGTTTAAGGCATTTGCCGAAAGCGTTAACGGCGGCAACGCCTACGAGGGCAAGCTGGTTCAGCTTAAAGCAAACCTTGATTTAGGCGGGGAAAACAGCCCGTGGACGGCGATTGGAACCTCCGGCAACAGCTTTAAAGGCACTTTTGACGGCACCAATCATGTTATTAGCGGCCTTTACATTGCAAGCGGTTCTTACATTGGGCTGTTTGGCTATGTAAGCGGCGGCACCGTTAAAAATGTTACCGTTCGCGGTGCGGTTAAGGGTTCAAGCAACGCCGCCGGCGTTGTGGGCTATTTAGCAGCGGGCCGGGTTGAAAACTGCGGCAATAACGCAACCGTTAACGGTGGCAGCGCCGTTGGGGGCGTTGTTGGCTACGTAGGCGGTGCCAGCACGGTAAGCGGCTGCTACAACTCGGGCAACATTACCGGCACCACGGGCTATGTTGGCGGCGTTACGGGCTGGCATTTTCGTGCGGGAGAGGTTGAAAACTGCTACAATACCGGCACAGTAACCGGCCCGGCAACGGTTGGCGGCGTGGCCGGCGGTTTTAAAGGCGGAGCGGTTGTTTTAAAAAATTGCTTTAACGCGGGCCAGGTGGTAGACGCTAAGGGCGCTAACAATTACATTGGCGCGGTAATTGGCGGAACCCGGGGCACCAACACCAATTGCTATTATTTAAAAGGATTTGGCAGCGACAGTAAAGACGGCATTACCGAGGTGGAAACCCTAACGGCCGACAGGCTTGGTGCGGCGTTTGTAAACGGCACGCCTCTTCCTAAGCTGAAGTGGGAGGAGCTGGTTGTTACCGAGGACCCTGCCCGCCCGGCGTTTGAGGAAAAAACAAAGCTTTCGGCTCAGCTTGCCGAATACATTAAAGCGGCCGTAAAAAGCAAAAAAGAGGTTGCCGGCGTTACCGACACGCTGCTTGGCAACGAACGCTACTTAAGCGGCGCCAGCTCGACCAATACCGACTGGATGGCCCTTGCCATGGGCAGATTTGGCTATTTTAACGCGGCCGATGGAAAATACACTTATTTAATTAACGACGGCACCGGGTACGAAGATTACCTTGCCGCCATGAAAGCGTATATTGAAAAAACCTACGCCGCCAACAACGGGCTGCTGCACTCGGCCAAAGCTACCGAGTGGCACCGTGCGGTTGTTGCCATTAAAGCCCTTGGCGGGGACCCGGAAAACTTTGGCACTTACAAAAACGCCCCAATTAACATGATTGCCGACGGCAGCTACAACAACACCCTAAAGGGCGGCCCCGGCAAGCAGGGCATTAACGGTTGGATCTGGGGCTTGATTGCGATGGATTCCGGGATGTATACACCCGCTGCCAACGCCAAATACCCGCGCGAAGTGTTTATAAAAGAAATTCTTAAAATGCAGCTTACCGACGGCGTAAACGGTAACGAATACGGCGGTTGGGTTTTAGGCGGCTTTGGCAAGGTTTCGGATGTAGATATTTCGGCCATGGCCATTCAGGCGCTTGCACCGTATTACAATGATGATACGGTTTACAGCTATAAAAACGAGAACAGCGGTAAAACGGTTGCCAAAACGGTGCGCCAGTGTGTAGATGAGGCGCTGGATACGCTGGGCTCTAAGCTAAACGGCAACGCGGGCTTTACCTCTTGGAACACCAATAATGTAGAAAGCATTTCGCAGGTAGTGGTTGCCCTTTGCTCGCTTGGCATTAACCCAAAGGAGGACGCGCGTTTTATTACCAAGGACGGAAAGACCCTGTTAGACGGAATGCTGGCGTTTAGGGTTGCCAACGGCGGCTTTTGCCATGTTGTTAACGGCGGCTGGAACTCTATGGCCAACGATCAGGCAACCTACGCGCTTGTTTCTTACTGGCGGCTGGAAAACGGAATGCGCACCCTTTACGATATGCGCGATTATTGGACGGACGAACAGTTAGAGTCTATTAACGCCGCGCAGGAGGCGATTAATGCACTGCCGGAGCCCTCGGTGGCCGATTATAAAGCGCGGCTGAAGTCCGCCCTGGCTATTTACCGTGCGGTAGATTTGGCAGAGCGGCGCTATGTAAAAAATTACGCTACCCTTGCGCAGGCGGTTGCGCTTGCCGGCGGGGAAGAGGCGCTGGATTCCAACGACCCTTACATCACCTCTATTTCGGTAACTCAAATGCCCCAAAAAACCCGCTATTACAGCGGCGAGCAGTTTGATAAAACCGGAATGGTTGTTACCGCGCGCTACAACAACGGCGCAATAAAAGAAATTACCGATTACAAAATTTCTGAAACCGGAAAATTGCAGCTGACCACCAACACGGTTTACATTTATTACGGCATTTTAAAAACCTCGTTATCTATTGAGGTTTTAGAAAAAATGCCTTGGGACGGTGAAGGCACCGCCGAGGCGCCGTATGTGATTAAAACGCCGGACGATATGGTAGAGCTTTACAACTATGTTTCTAACAAAAGAATGAAGACCAAGGGCGTTTATTTTGAGCTGGCGGCCGATTTAAACCTAAAAAACATTCACAGCTGGCGCGGCATTGCCGATAATGTTACCCCGGGTTTTCAGGGGCATTTTAACGGCAACGGCCATTCGGTTTGGAATATAACCGATTCTACCTACAATGCCAACGGCTTTTTCGGCCGGCTGGGCGACGGTGCGGTAATTGAAAATCTTACCATTGCCAGCGGCAGCCTTGGCGGAAGCTACCACTTCTCTATTGGCGGTATTGCGGGCGTTATTGTTGAAAAATCGGTTGTTACCATTAAAAACTGCCACAACTACGCGCAGTTAGGCGGTACCTTTGGCATTGGCGGGATTGTGGGGTACACCGAAGGCGACTCGTTTGTACAAATTGAAAACTGTTCGAACCACGCTGCCATTCGCGCCTCTTACACCGGCGGCGGTATTGTAGGCCAGGTTGGCGAAAACCGGCGAAAGAACAACGGTGCCGGCGCCGCAGTTGTAAACTGTTACAACACGGGTGAAATAAAGGGCTTTGGAGAATGGGGCCTGGGCGGCATTGTTGGTAGTTTTCGCACCGGCGGAACAAATATTGAAAACGCTATTACCAATTGCTACAACGCCGGTGCGGTTCCTAAGCTTTCAACCAGCGGTGCTGTTTTTGGCAGTATATGTGAAACCAATTTAAAGCTTGAAAATGTTTTTTACCTAAACCTGGCGGGCAGCAAACAAGGCGGCATTTTTACCAACGACGGTGACGATGAGGTTGGCATTGTTTTGGGGGCGGCACAGGCAAAAACCGCAGACGAAATGCGGGCTGACGATTTTGTAACAGCCCTTGGCAGCGCCTTTGCAAAGGATGTTCAAAAAATTAACGGCGGTTACCCGGTTTTAGCGGGCCAAAAAGCGCCCGGGGCCGAAGCACCGGTTCGCGCCGGGCTGGAAATTTCAACAGCCGAGGAATTAAAAGCCTTTGCTGACCGCGTAAATAACGGCGAAAACTTTTTAGGCAAAACAATTATGTTAACCGCGAATATTGACCTTAGCAGCTACGAAAACTGGACGCCCATTGGCAAAAGCGAGCGCCTTTCGTTTGAAGGGGTGTTTGACGGCCAGGGTTATGCGATTGACAATTTGTACTCTAAAACCGGCGGGCTGTTTGGCTATGTTGGTGCAGACGCGGCAATTCAAAATGTTGGCGTTGCCAGCGGCGAAATTGAAGCCAATAATTTAAGCTTTATTGGCGGTATAGCCCGGTGGAGCAACGGCGCAGATTTTATAAATTGCTGGAACGGCGCGGATATTTACGCCTCCGGCTGGAGCGGCGGCATTGTTGGAACGGTTCGTGACGGCGGCGAAAGCACCATTAGCGGCTGCCTTAATACCGGAAATATTTACGGCGGTTTTAGCGGCTCTGTTGGCGGCATTGTTGGCCACCTTAGCTCAGGCAGCAATGGCACCGTGGTAAATGTGTTGTTAACCAATTGCTACAACACCGGCGCCGTAACAACAACCGAAGATACCGCCGGCGGTATTGTTGGGCGTGCGCAAAACGGACACGTTATTAAAAACTGCTACAACCTTGGTGAGGTTCGCGTAAAGGGCAGCAACATTATTTATGGCGCCGGCGGTATTGCAGGGCTGGTAAATAATACCGAAAATACGGTTGAAAACTGCTATTACGACCCCGCTGTTACCAAAAAGGGCATTTCAACAGGCAATTTTAAACCCGTTGCCAAAACCCGCGACGAAATGAAAACGGCCGAATTTTTAACGCTGCTTGGTTCTGCGTTTAAAAAAGATGAATACGCCCTGGTAAACGGCGGCGCCCCGATTTTGTACTGGCAAAAAACCGAGGAGGCCGACGAGGTAAACAAGGTTGCCGAAAAAATTAAGGCCATTGGCATGGTTACTTTAAACAGCGGCGAGTTAATTGCAGCTGCAAGAAACGCTTATAAAAATCTTGACGATTCTTTAAAAACGCTGGTTTACAACTATGCCGATCTGCAAAATGCTGAACAAACCCTTTCGGTAATGCAGAATTTAGAGCTGGCCAAAAAACAATCCAAACAACAGCTTAACAGCTATAAAAACCTTGCCAATTACGGCAGCGAACAGCAGCAAGAGCTTAAAGGCATTATTGCAAGCGCCGAAAGCGCAATTGAAAACGCTTTAACAACCGGGGAGGTTGCCAAAGCGCTTACCTTGGCAAAGGCCAAAATGGACGCTGTAAAAACAGCGGCGCAGTTAACCGGTAAAACCGGGCAGGAAAACCACGAAAACAGCACCCCGAAC
>URRK01000060.1 GCA_900550315.1 uncultured Oscillospiraceae bacterium
CGCTACCCCTAATGGGGTTGTGCAGCACTAAGCCGGGAAAGTAGTAAATAATCAGCAGCTGAATCATAAGCGGTGAGCCCCGCACGATCCAAACAATAACCTTAACCAGCCCGCTGATTGGTTTAAAATTAGACATAGAGCCAAACGAGATGATAAGCCCCAGCGGCAGCGCGCCAATTAGGGTTATTGCAAAAAGCTTTAGCGTTTGCAAAAAGCCCACATTCAGGGCCGAAAAAACGGTAGGGAACTGTTGGATGATTTGTTGTAGCATGAAATTCTTTCCTTTAACATAGTTTAAAACAGGGTAGGGGAAACAAGCGGTTTGCAGGCGTGCCGAATGGTTATAACGCCCGAAAACAGAGCGTGCCTCAGCACCCTCTGTTTTCAGGTAAAGCTTACTTAGTTATTAGCAGTTATTTAATTAAAGCGGCCTGAACCTTGTATTTTTCGGCGGTTTTTTGCAGGGTGCCGTCGGCTTTGCTGTCTTCAAAAAACTTGTTCAGCTTTTCGGTAAGGTCTGAGCCTTTTCTAAACCCAACGCCGTATTCTTCGCTGTTTAGCTTGGCAGTGTAGGTTAGATTGGCGTAGCCGGTGCCTTCACCGATCATAGCGGCCGCCATTAAGGAGTCAATAATTGCTGCGTCGGCAGTGCCGCCGGCAACCTCCATTAAAGCGGTGGCTTGGTCTTTTACCTCGGTAAACTGGTAGCCGTTGGCTTCGGCCTGCTTTTTACCGGCAGAGCCATTTTCTACCGCAAACTTTAGGCTCTTGCAGCTTTCAGCGGTTTGGTAGTTTTGAGCTTTATCTTTCGGTACTACAACTACCTGTGCGTTGTTGCAGTAGGCCTTCGAGCAGGACATGGCCGAAAGTACATCCTCAGTCAGGGTCATGCCGTTCCAAACGCAGTCAATTGTTTTGCCGTCCAGCTCCATGGTTTTGTTATCCCAGTCAATTTCAACAAATTCGGCCTTAACGCCAAGGCTTTCGGCAAACGCGGTTGCCATATCGGCATCAAAACCAACCCACTTGCCGTCCTGCTGGTAATCCATTGGCTCAAACTCGGTAATGCCAACAATCAGCTTACCGTTGTTTTTTACATAGGCACTGTCGCTTTCCTGAGTTTTGCCGCAGCCTGCAAAGCACATGGCGGCGGTAAGTACGGCTAAACACAAACTAATTACTTTTTTCATTTTTTGTTCCTCCTGGGTTTTACCCTGTTCAATTTAATTTACGAAAGTGCTTTAGTGCTCTTTCGCTTTAGCACGCTAATATATTAACACACTATTATAGTTTTGTCAACCCCTTTTTTAAAAAAAATTAAAAAAATTTTAAAAGGGTGTATTTAGCGGCAAAATGCGCGGGCAAAGGGCAAAAAAAATAAACGCCGAATTTCGGCGTTTAAACAAAAATGGGTTTAGGAATTTTTAAAATGAATTTAGAATTTTTAAAATAGGTTTAGAGCTTTTAAAACAGGCTTAAAATTTTTAAAAGCACGGGCGGTTTATTTTTGCGGCTCTACATAAAGGTAGGGCTGCAGTTCGCTGGGTAAGGCTTCGTCAGCAGCGGTGTTGCAAACCAGGGTAAGCGGGGCGGTAAGATCCAAACTAAAAATGCCCATAATAGATTTGGCGTTTACAACATATTTGCCGGATTTAAGCTCCATACTGTATTCTTTATTCATGGCAAGCTTTACAAAGCTTTTAACATCTTCCAGCGTTTTTAAAAAAATTTTATTTTCAATCATCTTTTTTAGCTCCACTATATAAATAATAAAGGCGATAAAGGTAGATAATGAAATGATACAACTTTTTAAGGAATTTGTCAAGTTTTTCATAAAGCTGTCGAACCACGGCGCGGGCAGCGCTGTTATTTTACCACTTCAACCTTTAATAAATTGGTGGTGCCGGCAATATTCAGCGGTACGCCGGCGGTAATTACAACGGTGTCGCCCGGGGCTACAAGGTCGTACTGCTTGGCGCAGTCAATGGCGTGCTGCATTAGCCGGTCGGAGTTGCTTTGGTTTAGCGCCAGCACGGGGTACACCCCCCAGGAAAGCGCCAGCTGGTAGTAGGTTTTGCGCTCGGGCGTGGCGGCAATAATAAGCTGGCTGGGCCGGAATTTAGAAACCCGGCGTGCCGTGCGGCCCGATTTGGTAACGGCAATTACCGCCCCGGCGCTTACATCGCGCGCGGTGGTGCAGGCGGCATCGCAAATGGCGTTGGTAATGTCGTTTTCGTCCATGTAATACATGGCGCCGCCGTAAATGTTCATGTCAAACGCGTCGGCCTCGGCCTGGCGCGCAATTTTTGCCATAACCCTTACCACATGGGCCGGGTTTACGCCCATGGCCGTTTCGCCCGAAAGCATAATAGCCGAAGTGCCGTCGAACACCGCGTTGGCAACATCGGTAATTTCGGCGCGGGTGGGGGTAGAGTTTTGAATCATAGATTCCAGCATTTGGGTGGCGGTAATTACCATTTTGCCGGATTGGTAGCAGCTTTTAATAAACTTTTTTTGAATTCCCGGCAGGCGCTCGTACTCAATTTCAACCCCCATATCGCCGCGGGCAACCATAATACCGTCGGCGTGCTTTAAAATCTCTTCAAAATTCTGCACGCCCTCGTTATTTTCTATTTTAGCAATAATGCGAATGTGGTGGCCGCCGTGGTAATCTAAAAACTTGCGCAGGTCAATCAGGTCCTCTTTGCACCGCACAAAAGACGCGGCTACAAAATCTACATCATTTTCAATGCCAAAAATCAGGTCTTTGGCATCGGCCTCGCTAATATATTTTAAATCTAAGTGAATATTGGGAATGTTTACGCCCTTGTGATTGCTGATCTCCCCGCCAACCAGAACCTTGCAGGTAATTTCCTTGCCCTGCACGGCGGTAACCTCTAAGCGCAGGCGGCCGTCATCTAACAAAACGCGGTTGCCCGGCTTTAGCTGCATGGGCAGATCCTCGTAGGTTACGCTGCAGCGGGTTTCGTCTCCCTCAATTTTTTCGGCCGTTAGGGTAAAAACGGCCCCTTTTTTAAGCTTTACGGCGCCGTTTTTAAAGTTGCCTAAGCGAATTTCGGGGCCTTTGGTGTCTAACAAAATAGCCACCGGCGCGTTTAGCTCCTCCCGCGCCTGCTTAATCAGGTCAATGCTGTTTTGGTGGTAAGCGTGGTCCCCGTGGGAAAAGTTTAGCCGGGCAACATTCATTCCGCTGCGAATAAGCTCCCGCACGGTTTCTGGGTTGTTGCTGGCGGGGCCAATGGTACAAATAATTTTAGTCTTTCTCATAATGCTCCTGCTCCTTTCCAAGGGCTTTGTAGGTTAAATCGCGCAGCATGGGGTGCACGGTATCGTAAATTTCGGGGTTATTGCGCACATGCTGCACATAAAAAATTGAAAGGGCGTTTTCGGGGTCTATCATAATGTAAGCGCCGGCGGCGCCGTCCCAGCCAAATTCGCCCAGCGGGCTATAACAGTTGTTGCTTTGCTGTTTTATTTTGGTGCGTACCCCAAGGCCGTAGCTGTAGCCCGTATTGGGCTTGCAAAAGGTTTTAAACTGGGCCGGGGTTAGGTGGTTTTGGCGTAAAAGGTTAACGGTTTGCGGGTTTAAAATACGGTTGCCGGTTTTGCCAACGCCGCCGCAGGCTAAAGCGTCGGCCAGCAAAATGTAGTCTCGCGCGCCGCCAATAAGCCCGGCGCCGCCGCTTTCGTAATTGTTTGAAAGCGCAAAGGGGTTGGTAAGGGTGGTGGGCTCGGCCTTTTTTAAATTAAAATTATAAAGGTATTGCGCGCTCATGCGGCTTAAAACCTCCGGCGTGGGCCGAAAGCCCATTTCGGTAATGCCAAGCGGCGCAAAAATGTTTTGTTTTAAATATTCGCCAAAGGTAAGCCCGCTAATTACCTCAATAATTCCGGCTAAAATGTCGTGGCACAGGCTGTAACGGAATGCGGCGCCCGGGTCAAAAACCAGCGGTATTTTGGCAATGGCCCCCAGCATTTGCCGGGTGGTTGCCCGGTTGTTTGTTTGCTTTTGCAGGGCAACAATGTGCTCGTTGCCAAGGTCGTAGGTGTAACCGCCGCACATGGTAAATAAATGCCGCACCGTTAAAACGGTTTGGGCCGGGCGAAGCGTGTCGCCGTTATTTACATATAATTCCCCAAATTCGGGCAGATATTTTTGAACGGGATCCTCTAACCTTAGCAGCCCGCGCTCTAACAGCTGCGCGCCGGCGGTGCAGGTGAAAATTTTGGTGGCCGAATATAAAAAGTACAAATTGTTTTCGCTTACCGGCTTTTGGCGGTTAAAATCGGCAAAGCCGTGCGTGTAATGAAACAGGCGTTGGTGGTTTTGCGCTACAATAATCTCGCAGCCGGGAACAATATCCGGGTTTAACGCGTCAATATATTCTTTTAATTCTTGAAATTGCATTTTACAGCCTCCTGCGCTGTTATAAAATTCAAAAATAACCTCATTTTACATTATAACATTTTTAAAAGCAAAATCAAGCGGTTTTTAAAAACGGCTATTAAAAAAGCGCCCAGCCAAATAAAAGGTTGAGTGCTTGAGGGAGCGGCACAGGCAATTGGCTCGGCGCAAAGGCTGTTTTTTTGGCATTTGGGACTTTTTGCATTTGGGGCTTTCGGCGTTTGGGGAATTTTGGCGCTTTTGGGCTTCTTTTGGGCTTTTTGTTTTGGTAAGGCAACGGGCCTTTTTAACTGCTGTTATTGCGCAGCCCTAGTTTTGGTAATTAACACCGCCTGGCTGTAAAGCTCGGCAAAGCGCTGCTCGCACAGGGCTTTTTCGTACGCCTCGGTTTGGCCGGTTTGCGGGTCGTTCAGCAGGTAATGCGTTGCGGTTTGCCCTACCAGAACCAGGCAATGCTCGCACGAGCGCCAGGTAAAGCTTTGCCCGTTAGGCAGGCGCCAGGTTTTGCCCGTGGCCGAGGGCCGCATTTGCATGGTGGCCCAAATTAAAAGCGGGTAGCCGTTTTGGGTGTAAAGCGCACTAAGCTGCTTTAGGGTTTGGCCGTAAAGCACCTGCGCTTTGCAGGCGGTGCTGTTAAGGTTAATAGCCTTGGCAATTACCGGGGCGTAGCAGCCGTAGGCCGCTTTGTTAAAGGGGTTGCCGCAAAAAAACTCGTTGGGGTTTGGCCCGTAAAGCGTGCCGCCCTTTTGGTAAAATTTTGTGCTTTGCGGCAGCCAGTGCGCGGCAAATTCGGCGGGGGAGAGCGTTACCCCGTAATAGTTTAAAACCATGGTGGCGGCCGTGGCCTCGCAGCCGGTTGGCAGCGCCGGGTACTGCGAAAGCGGTTTTACCGCAATGCAAACGCTGCCGGCTGGGGTTTTTGGGGCGGCGCTCTCGGCGGGCGTTACCCCTGGTGGGTCAAAAAACAGCAAAGCCGTTAGCAGGGCGGCAACCGAAAAGGCTGCGGCTGTAATAAAACGTTGGCGCATAAAAATTCCCCTTTACTATTCCTAAAGGGAATAGTAAAGGGGAATTGTAAAGCTTTTGCCCCAAAGGCTGTATGCTAATTGTATATTTTTTCTAGCCCCACTATAGTTTCGTTGCTTTCGCTTTGGTCGCAATAATCGGTTACAAGGCAATTTAGCCCCAGCACCATAAAGGTGTTGTAAAAGGCCTCGTTCCCGTTTTGGGAGGAATCTTGTTTTTGCACAAACCCGGCGGCACCGTATTGCTTTTGCGGCAGCTGCAGCAGCTTTCCGTAATAGGTGTCGGTTGCGTTATTCAGACTAAGATTGTTGTTGTCCTGCGCGGTAGCGTCTACCGTGGTGTAGGCAATCTCGTTGTAAATAAGCAGCAAAAGCAGCTGTGTTTTTTCCTCAAACAAAAGGGTTACGCTTTGCAGCCCGTTTCGGTATTCCAGCTTAACGGTGCGCAGTGCGGTTGGCTTGTTTTCTACCGTAATCAGCTGCGTTTTTTCAAAGCAAAGGTTTGGCGCGCCGCTTTGCAAAACCGTTTGCACCGCCGGCAGCAGCGAGTTGTTTTGAAAAACGCTGTTTACTAAATAAACGGCGGTGTTGTGGTAAGCCGTGCTGGCTTTAGCGGTAGAAAACGGCTCCTCTGAAAGCTCGCCGTTTTCGTAAAGCTTCGCAACCTGCTGTGCGGTAATGGTGGTGCGGCTGCCGGGGTTGTACTGCCAGGCCTTGCTTTGCTGCCCCAAGACAAAGCGGTAGCCAAACAGCACCGGTAAAAGCACTACTAAAACCGTTATAAACGCCAGCAGTGTTAGGAATAATGCCTGCCTTTTTTTCATGGTTCCACCGCCTTTTTGGGTGCGTTAAGGGGTTGCCCCGGCACGCTCGGTTTGGTTAATTTAAGCTTAAAGCAAACGGTTGTGCCCTTATTGGGGGTGCTGTTAAACTGTAGCTGTGTGCCGTGCAGCTCGGCAATTTGTTTGCAAAGGGCAAGGCCCAGCCCGGCGCCGCCCAGCCGGCGTGAGCGGGCTTTATCCTCCCGAAAAAAGGGCTCGGTAATGTAGGGCAGGTTTTCCGGCTGAATTCCGCGCCCTTCGTCGGTTACGGTTACGGCGGCACCGTTATCTTGAACCTTACACTGCACGGTAACGGTGCCGTCGGGGTTCGAGGCTTTAAAGGCGTTATCGGCAAGATTGTAAAGCAGGGAAAGCAGCAGCGCCCGGTTGGCCAAAACCGTTACCGGCAAGGGTAAAAGGCGCAGCGCAATGCCGTACTTTTTAGCCAAGGGTAACAGGGTTGTTTGCAGCTGCTCAAAAACCTCGGTTAGCGGTAGGGGGTAAAGCTCTACCGTTTCGTTTTGGTAAACGCAAAGTTCTAATAACCGGCGGGAAAGCTCCTCTAACCGCTGCGCCTCGCCGCAAATGGCACGGGCGGCGTTTTGCACCTCGGTGGGGTCTAAACGGTAGGCGTCCAGCATTTGGGAGTAGCCAATAATAGCGGTCATAGGGGTTTTTAGCTCGTGCGTAAAGTCCGAAATAAACTGCTCCCGCCGCTGCACCTCCTGCTGAATTTTTGTAATATTTTGCTGCACGGTTTGCGAAAGGGCATTAAAGCTTTTCGAAAGGTTAACTACCTCGTAGTCCCCCGAATTTACGGGAACGGTTAAGCCGTAATTGCCGGCGGCAACCTCCCCGGCGGCGGTGGCAAGTCGGTTCAGCGGTGCGGCAATTTTGCCCGAAAGCAGGTAAAGCAGCGTTCCGCTAATTACCGCAAGCCCAAAAACGGCACCCCCGTACACCAGCCACAGCCGGCGGCAGGCCTGCTCGGTTTTGGTAAGGTCGGCCGAAACGGTAATAAAATATTCCTCCTCCCCAACTAAAACGCGGCAGGCCGATTGAGCGGTGCTGCTTTTGCCTTTGCGAATAAACCGGTAAAGTCCGGCGTTGGGATTTAGGCTTTTTAAGGCCGGCTCGGTGTTTTCCGGGTCTAAAATCTGCACCAAAGCAATGTCTTCACCCAGAATCTTTTTAATTTGCTGCTCTACCGCCCCGCGCGCGGCGCCCTCTACCCGCCCGGGCGTAATTTCGGTAAAAGATAAAAAGCTGTCAATTGCGTAAAGCTCGGCGGTGTTTACCTGTTCTATTTTGCTATTCAAAAGGGTGCAGGTGGTGTAGGTTACAAAAAACAGGCCAACCGCCCCTACGGCCAGCAGCACGCTTAGGTAGGCGGTGCAAAAAAATTTAAAGCTAATTTTCATACGGCCAGCTCCGGCAAAAAGCGGTACCCAATTTTGTAAACCGCCACAATGGCCCGGTTTAACTGCAGCTTCTTTTTTAAATGCTGCACATGCAGGTCTACCGTGCGGGTGTTGCCGTAGTAGGGCTCTTGCCAAACCCGCTCGTAAATCTGCTCACGGTACAGCGCAATATTAGGGTTTTGCAAAAAGTAAAGCAGCAGGTCAAACTCTTTGGTAGAAAGGGCAACCGGCTCGCCGTTTGCCAAAACGGTGCGGGCGGCAACATCTACCTTTAGCTTGCCGGCGGTTAAAAAACGGTCGGCCTTGCCGCAGCGGCGCAGCACGGTTTGCACGCGGGCCAGCAACTCACGCAAATCAAAGGGCTTGGTAATGTAATCCTCGGCCCCTAAGGCCAGGCCCTTCACCCGGTTTAAAACCTCGGCCTTGGCGGTAACAAAAATTACCGGCGTTCGGTATTCTTTAATGTATTCAATCAGCTCGTACCCGTCGTAATCCGGCAGCATAACATCCAGCAGCACCAAATCAAACGGTCGGGCCTCTAAGGCGGTGGCGGCCTGCGCGCCGTTTTCGGCCGTTTCGCACCCGTAGCCGTTTTTGCTTAGGCACAGGCGCAGCATTTCGCGAATGGCCGGTTCATCCTCTACAACTAAAATGCGGTTCAAATTTATCACCCTGTTTTATTATAACAAAAGTTGTATCTTTTTTGTATCTATTTTTAAGGTGCGGTAGCTTTGGGAGCCTGAGTAACTTTGGTGGTGAGGAAGTAGTTTTGGCGTTTGTGGTCGGCTTTGGCAGCGGAGCGGTTCCAATGGTAGGGGAGGGTTTCGGCGGCAGAGTCGGTTTTAGTAGTAGGTGCGGCGGTTCTGCCGGCGCTTTGGCAGCAAAAAGCCGGCGGTATTGGACACGGCAAAGTGTTTGCGCTGCTTTTGACGGTAATTTTTTGGTTTGAATATAAAACTTAAAATATAACAGGTTAATAGGGCCACAAGGGAGCGGCCAAAATGTAGCTGCGCTCTCTCTTTTTGATATTAATACTAAGCTAAAATCAAACCCCAAAAAAATTTTTAGAATTTCAAACAAAGTCCGTTTTATTGGACACAGCTTAAATTATAATAAATTTAAGCTGAAAGCCTGGGCTAAAAACCGGCGGCATGATTTTGGCTCGCAGCACATATTTTTAAAACAGGCCCTTGGGCGCTGATCCTTTACCGCGCCGCCAAAAAGGATTGTTTGTTTGCCCTTTGATATTTGCCCTTTGGGGCGGGCTTGGTTGCTTGCCGAGATTGGCCGTAAAAAACAAAAAAATTTTAAAAAAAGGTTGACAAACCGCGAACTTTGCTGTATAATACAGAAAACGAACAAATGTTCGGTTGCGGTTTTTGCACCGAATTAGGAGGAAATTTAGTATGTCGTTATCGTTTGCTATTACCACTGCTTTAGAGGTTTTAACAGGGCTGTTTTTAATTTGGGGATTTTTAAACGAAGAAAAATTTGTTGCGTTGGAGGATCGTATTCTTGCCCGGCTGCGCAAAAAACGCACCGCCCGCCGCGCGCAAATTATTCCCTTTGCCCCGCGTAACTCCGGTTCGGGCCGGGGCATTAGCTAAACCGGTTTTAGCGCTTGCTTTTTGGTAACCGGCGGTTATTGCTGCTTAGTATTTTTCGGTTTAGGGGTTAAGGCCCGTTTAAAGCTTTTATTAAAATTTTGGCTTTGGTGCTGTTTGGCGCTTTGCG
>URRK01000061.1 GCA_900550315.1 uncultured Oscillospiraceae bacterium
ATTTTAAAATTTCGGTCATTCCGGTTACCTCCAAAAAATTATTCTACAATGGTTCCTCTTTGCTCGCCCAAGGCGGCGCGGGGAATATTCTGCGGGTCGTTTAGGTTAAATACTAAAATTTTAATGCCATTATCCATGCAAAGGGATGCGGCAGTGCTATCCATAACATGCAGGCCCTTGTTTAAAACATCCATGTAGGTCAGGCGGTCAAACTTTTTGGCGTTGGGGTTTTTCTTGGGGTCACTGTCGTACACGCCGTCAACATTTGTGGCTTTAAAAATAACATCAGCACCAATTTCGGCCGCGCGCAAAGCAGCGCCGGTATCGGTAGAAAAAAACGGGTTGCCGGTACCGCAGCCAAAAATAACAATGCGGCCCTTTTCCATGTGCCGTACCGCTTTATTGCGAATGTACGGCTCGGCAATTTTAATCATTTCAATTCCCGTTTGCACCCGAACAACGGCGCCTAATTTTTCTAAGCAATCGGCCAGGGCTAAGGCGTTAATAACGGTTGCTAACATACCCATGTGGTCGGCGCGGGTACGGTCCATTTGGCCGCCGGAACGGCCGCGCCAAAAATTGCCGCCGCCAACAACAATGCCAATTTGAACGCCTAAATCGTAAGTTTCTTTAATGCTTTTGCAAATTTGCTCTACCTTTTCAAAATCAAAGCCAACGCCTTTTTCCCCCGCAAGGGCCTCGCCGCTGAGCTTAATTAGTACCCGTTTATAAACTGGTTTCATGCTTTACTCCGTTCTGCCGCAAGGTTTACCTGCGGCCAATTCTCGCGATAAAAATCACCATACCTTATTTTACAATAAAGCATGGTGATTGTCAATTGCTTTTGGAAATTTTAGGCCGCCAAACACCTAATTATTTCCCCCGGAGGAAACGGCAGCTGCCGAAGAAGCCGGTTTAGACGAAGTTTGCGGCTTAGAGGAGCTGGCCGGCGCCGCCGAGGAGGCTTTTTGGGAGGATGTCGCCTTGGAGGAAGTTTGCGCCGCGGCGGAACTTGTTGCCGCAGAGCTGCTTTTAGAGGAGGTGCTGGTTTCAGCCTTAGAGGTGGTATCTACCGCGTCTAAAATTTCTCCGCGGTGCGTGGTGCAGGTTGGTAAATGGCTTGTTTTGTACCAGCCAATGCCGGTAGAACCGCAGGCGTTGGTGGCAAGCAAGCCGGTAGAGGTACAGTAGCGGCGGCAGGTTACATAGCTGCTTTCCTCAAACTGCTTTACCTCTAAATTTTTGTGGATCTTTCTCATAATATTGCCCCAAATTTTGCTGGCGCCGTTGGCATTACGCACGGTCTCAGGCGTGTCGTATCCGTACCAGCAAGAGGCAATGTAATAAGGCGTTCCGCCAACAAACCAGCAGTTTTCGTTGTCATTAGTAGTACCGGTTTTGGCGTAAATTGGCATTTTAGAAAGGTAGGAGCGAATGGCCTTACCGGTACCCTGGCTGCCGTCTACAACATTGCGCAGCAGGTGGTTCATTACAACGGCGGTATCTTCGCTCATGGCAATTTTAGAATCCGGCTCGCCGTTTAAAATTAATTCGTCGTGCTGATCCATAACCTTTGTATAAAAGGTTGGCTTGTAATACTTGCCCTTGCTGCCAAAGGTGGCAAACGCCGCGCAGGATTCCAGCGTGGTAATGCCCTTATAGCAGCTGCCCAGCGCCATAGAGGAATAGGTAAGGTCAGCGTTGGCGTTTGGCACTAAGGTGGTAATGCCCATATCCTTTGTTAAGTGGTCGTAAACACTTTGAATAGATTGCTGCTGCACCAGCTGTGCCGGCACTGTGTTTACCGAGCGCTCCAGAGCCTTTGCCACCGTCATAGAGCCGCCGTAGTAGCCGTACCAGTTTGGCGGCCAGCTTTTGCCGTCGGCCAGTTTAATAGGTTGATCCTTAAAAATAGTAGAATAGGTAATTAAATTATTATCTAACGCTAAAGAGTAAGAGGCAATTGGCTTCATGGTAGAACCGGGAGAGCGCGGTGAGGAGGTTGCGCGGTTGAGGCCGCGGTTGGTTGTTTTTTTACCGGAGCCGCCGCAAATACCTAAAACATGGCCGTTATAATCCATAATTGTAAAGGCCGATTGCGCCGTTTGCCCTTTTCGGCTTTTGCTAAAATATTTACTGTCGGTGTAAACCTCGTCAATAGCTTTTTGAATGTCGGTGTCCAGCGTGCAGTAAATTTTGTAACCGCCGTTGTAAAAGTTTTGCTCGGCGTAGGTGCGGTCGTAGCCGTATTCGGCAACCAAACCGTCTACAACGTTATCAATTAGCGCGTCTACAAAATAGGAGTTGGTTTCCACCTCGTTAATATTGGCCTTGCTGGCAACAATTTTAACCTCGGCGTTTACCGATTTTTCGTATTCCTCTTTGGTAATGTGCCCTAAATCCAACATTTTTTTAAGAACCAGCTTACGCCGGTCGGCGTTGTTTTCGGGGAATTTATCCGGCCGGTAGGTTTCGGGCGCCTTTACAATGGCGGCCAGGCAGGCGCACTCCTCTAAGCTAAGGTCCGAAACGGTTTTGTTAAAATAGTAGTTTGAGGCAACCTCTACCCCGCCAATGCCGTTGGCAAAGGTAACGGTGTTTAGGTAGCACTCTAAAATAACCTCTTTACTGTATTTTGCCTCCAGCTCCTGCGCGCGCATGATCTCACGAATTTTACGCATGGGCGATTGCTGATTATCGCCGGTTAAGTTTTTAACCAACTGCTGCGTAATGGTAGAGCCGCCCTGGTTCGAGGAATACATGTGTACAAACATATTGGCAAAGGCCGAAACGGTACGCTTCCAGTCTACCCCGTTGTGCGATTTAAAACGCTGGTCTTCAATGTCGATAAACGCGTTTTGCAGGTTTACGGGAATAGATTCCAGCCCTTTCCAAATGCGGTTTTCACCGCCGTGCAGGCGCTGGTACTCGGTGTAATCCTGCGAGCCGGGCTGCTTTACATAAATGGTGGTGGTATAATTTAAAGTAAGGTCGTTTAGATCCTCGTAAATGGTATTGTCTACAAACGCAAAAATGTAAACAATAAAGCTGCCAACAACCAGGCAAAAGGTAATAACCAAAATTAAAAATACGGTTAGTAAAGACCTTACAAATCCTTTTTTCTTTTTTGCCTTTTTGCTGCCCTTACGGCGGCGCGGGCTGCCGTTTTGCGGTTTGTTTTCTTCCTCGTTCGGGTGGTTTGCCAGGCTGTTTAAATCAAATTCATTATCCGAATTGCTGTACAGCTCGGTAGAATCCCCCTGTTCTAAGGGCGAATCGCCGTCCGGAAAAAACGGACTGGTGTATTGTTCGTTATTCTCGCTCATTCTCAGTACTCCTTTTCAGGCGTTTGGGGCAAGCCCAAAGCGCCGGCAAAAAGCAAAACAAAAATGCGGCCACCGGCAGCGCTAAGCAAAAAAGCGCACTGCCCTATTTAAGCCATTGCCTATTGTACCACATTTTACAAAAAAAAGCGAGTTACAATTTTTTAACCATTTTTTTGGTGAATAGTTTGCCGCAAAACGGTACATACTGTTTTTAACAAGGGGGCTGCAGCAATGGGCTTTAAAACAAAGGTTGTTATTATTTTTAGCTTGCTTACTTTTTCGGTGGCCTGCGTGGCCTTTTCGGCCTACGCAGTTTTTACCGCCGAAAGCAAAACGCCCAAAAATTTGCCGCCAACGCCGGTTTACTACACCTTAACGGTGTACGAGAATAAATTGGCGGTTTATTGCTCGGAGCAAAAGGAACCGCTGCGTGTTTTTGATGTTGCAGTAAACACCCTGCCACAGCGGGATATTACCGCGCTTGAAAACGGCATTACGGCCGGCTCTATGGCCGAAATTATGCAAATTTTAGAGGATTACGAATAACCCAACCGCCCTATTTTACAAACAAGAGCTTTACGAGTTTAGCGGCAAAAATGAAACAGGCGGGTTCAAGCGGCTCCCCTTTAAAACGCCGTGCCGGTAAAAAATTTTATAATTTAAAAACTAAAACAGCTGTGCTTTAAACGGCCTGTTTAAAGGGCCGCCAGCGCAGCTGTTTTCGGCATATTTTTTGTTTATTTTTGGTATGCTTTTTAGCCCAAAAATTTAGGGGGTTCTCCGCCCGTTTCAAGAATTTTATATTCCACACCGCCCTGGCAAAGCAAGTTATTAGCGGTAAGCGGTTTTTGGTTTAAATACACAGCAAAACACAAATTTAAAGCAAAATAAAAAGCCCTGCTGCGGTTTGGCGGTTAAACGCCTAAATGTATAAATACGGCTTCTCCCAAAGCCTTAACACAAACCTATTATACGAACCAAAGGGGGCGTTGTAAATGTAAAAAAATCTACCGGCATGTGTAATTTTGATTTTTGAGGAGCATTACCACGCAAAAAAAGCCCAATATCGGCAAAAATACCGGTTCGGGCTTGTTAAAATTTTTTTAAAGTTATTCTTTGCAAAGGCTAAAAATGATGATGTGGGCCGGAGCAGATATTTTAGTGACTGGTACTTTTAGCGTTTTTAGTCCCAATCTTTCCATTCCCCAATGCTAATATTGGTTCCCCCAATATCTACCCCTAATTTTAACATCATCTTTTCCCCTATTTTTGCCTATTATACCGCCTTTTTGCCGGTAGAACCATTTAATTTTACGACATAAACCTTGAATTTTGCGACCTAAAAAAGCAGCAAGCCAACCGGGGCGCATTGTTCATACGCCGCAGCTGGCCAGCTGCCAACAAGTTTGCAGTGCCGCCGAAACGGCATTACCGTAAAGATTAATATAAAGGGTTTAAATTTAACCGCTGATTAAACGGTTATATTCGTAAGGTTGCCGTAAGTTTTTCTGCCAATTAGGCTGAAATGGCCGTGCTTAATCTATTTTCGTAACGGTGTAATCCTTTTCCTCAACCGCTTTTTTCAGCACAGCGTTTTCAACCGGCTCGCTTAGGGTTACAACGGCGGTTCCACTTTCGTGGCTTACCTGCGCGTTTTGCACCTGCGGCAGCTGCTCTAACGCTTTTTTTACGGCGGCCTCACAATGGCCGCACATCATACCCGTAATGTAAATGGTTTTAGTTTGCATTTTTGTTTCCTCCGTTAATTCTGTTTTTTGTTTATTTTTAAGCCCTTTACGGGGTTTTTCGCGGTGCAGCCGAAACAGGTTTAGCCGCAAGGCGTTGGTTACCACGCAAAAGCTTGAAAGGCTCATGGCGGCGGCGCCGAACATGGGGCTTAGGGTTAACCCAAGCGGAATAAACACTCCGGCTGCCAGGGGGATGCCAACCGCGTTGTAGAAAAAAGCCCAAAACAGGTTTTCATGAATATTGCGCAAGGTGGCGCGGCTTAAACGGATCGCAGCCGGTACATCGCTTAATCTGCTGTTCACCAGCACAACATCGGCGGCGTCAATCGCAACATCGGCACCGGCGCCAATGGCAATGCCAATATCGGCGCGGGTCAGGGCGGGGGCGTCATTAATGCCGTCGCCAACCATGGCAACCTTTCCGCCTTGCTGCAAGCGCCGAATTTCGGCCTCCTTACCGTCCGGCAGCACCCCGGCAATTACCCGGTCTACCCCCGCCTGCTTGCCAATGGCGTTTGCGGTGCGGTCGTTGTCGCCGGTTAGCATTACCACCTTTAGGCCCATTTCCCGCAATTGGCGAATGGCTTGCGGGCTATCGCTTTTTACCACATCGGCAACGGCAATACACCCCAACAGCCGGCCGTCTAAAGCAAACAGCAGCGGCGTTTTGCCCTGCTCGGCCAACTCGGCCGCTAAGCGGCTAAGCTCGGGCGGTACGGTTACCTTTTGCGCCACAAAGCTAAGGCTGCCGCCAAGCAGAGTTTGCCCGTTTAGCGTTGCGGTTAGCCCGTTGCCGGGCAAGGCTTTAAAGTTGGTTACCGGCAGCGGCTGCACCTTTTCCTCGCTGCCCTTTTGTAAAATGGCCTTTGCTAAAGGGTGCTCGCTTTTTTGCTCTAACGAAAAGGCGTATTGCAGCAGCTGCTGCTTAGAAACGCCGGGCAAGGGCGCCAGGTTTGTTACCTTTGGCTGGCCTGCTGTAATGGTGCCGGTTTTATCCAGCGCAACAATTTTTACCCGGCCGGTTTCCTCCAGCGCGGCGGCCGTTTTAAACAAAATGCCGTTTTTGGCCCCTAACCCGTTGCCCACCATTATGGCAACCGGCGTTGCCAGCCCCAGCGCACAGGGGCAGCTAATTACCAAAACCGAAATCCCCCTTGCCAGGGCGTAGCCAACCCCGTGCCCCAAAAGCAGCCAAACCAGGGTGGTAACCGCTGCAATAGACATGACAACCGGCACAAAAACGCCCGAAACCTTATCGGCAATTTTGGCAATGGGCGCTTTGGTGGCGGCGGCGTCGCTTACCATTTTAATAATTTGGGCAAGGGTGGTATCCTCCCCCACCCGTTCGGCACGGCATTTTAGGTAGCCCGAAAGGTTTGCCGTAGCGGCCGAAACAGCAGCGCCAACCGCTTTATCTACCGGAACACTCTCGCCCGTTAATGCCGATTCGTTTACCGCGCTGCTGCCCTCTATAACAACGCCGTCTACCGGAATATTCTCGCCGGGCCGAACCACAAAAACATCGCCCTTTTGCACCTGCTCAATGGGTACGGTTACCTCTTTTTCGTTTTTTAATACCACGGCGGTTTTGGGGGCCAGGCGCATTAGCCCTTTTAAAGCGCTGGTTGTTTTACCCTTGGCGCGGGCCTCCAGCGTTTTGCCAACCGTTATTAGGGTTAAAATCATAGCGGCCGATTCAAAATAAAATTCCATCATGTAATGCATAACGCCGGCGCTGTCGCCGGCTGTTTGGGCGGCTGTCATGGCAAAAAGCGCGTAAGTGCTGTAGCCAAAGGCTGCGGTTGCCCCCAAAGCAACTAAAGTATCCATATTAGGAGCACGGTGAATAAGACCTTTAAAGCCGCGAACAAAAAACTTTTGGTTAATTACCATAATAATAACCGTTAACAGCAGCTGCGTTAGCCCCATTGCCACATGGTTTTCATGGTAAAACGCCGGTAAGGGCCAATTCCACATCATGTGGCCCATTGAAAAGTACATTAAAACGGCCAAAAAAACAACCGACCAGATCAGCCGTTTTTTCAGCGCCGCAGTTTCGGCGTTTTGCAGCTGCTCCGGGTCGCTTTTTGCGGCGGCTTTGCCGTTTTTAACCGCAGCGCCGTAGCCGGCCTTTTGCACCGCTTTTATAATATCACTTTCGCTGCCGCCGATAACGCCCATGCTGTTTGTAAGCAGGCTAACCGAGCATTCGGTAACCCCTTTTACCCCTTTTACCGCCTTTTCTACCCGGGCGGCGCAGGCCGCGCAGCTCATACCCGTTACGGTAAATTGCGTCATAAAAATTCCCCTTTCCTGCTTTTTGGGCAGCCCTGTTATTTCATTAGCTTTTGCAGGGTTAAAACAAGCTCATCTATTACCCCTTCGTTGCCTTTTTGAATATCCTGCACCACGCAGGTTTTAATGTGGTTAGCTAATAGCTCTTTATTAAAAGCGTTTACCGCGGCGTTTACCGCGGCCGATTGTACTAAAATATCCGGGCAATAGGCCCCCTGCTCTACCATATTGCGTATTCCGCGAATTTGGCCCTCAATGCGGTTTAGGCGGTGAATGAGTTTTTTATATTCCTCCGGCGATCGATTTTTTTTGCGTGCCGAACAGCAACAGTTTTCTGCCATAAAGCGTCCTCCTTCTTATATACCCCCTTAGGGTATTTATATTATATACCCCCGCCCCGTATTTGTCAAGAGTAATGAAAATATAAACTTTATTTTTAGTTACAAAACTATTTTACCCAAAGCAACCCGCTTTTTTACGCAAAAATAGCCGCAATTTTACAAAAAAATATTGACACTGCCCGCCGAATTTAATATAATAAATAAAAGAAAGATGAGAGGAGAATGAACATGAGTGATATGACACTGCATAACTTAGACCTTGCCGGCTTTATTAAAACCTTAGATTCCTGCAAGGGCGATGTTTACATGGAGACCCCGGACGGTGATGTTTTAAACCTAAAATCTAAGCTTTGCCAAATGCTGGGCCTGGCTAATGTTTTAAAAGGGGCAGATCTCCGAAGCTAAAATTCGCTGCACAAATCCGGAGGATGAATCTTTACTGTTCCGCTTTAATTTGTACAAAGAAATTCCCGGCGAAAACAAAGAGGATTAATTTCTAACCCCCTTTGCCATTAACACAAAAATTTGCACTAAAATTTTTAAACGCCTGCCGCAGGTTGCGGCGGGCGTTTTTTTGTAGCCGAAAGCGTAAGTTTGCATATACTACCAATAGAAAAAAGGCAGGTGATTTATTTGTGGCATACAGCAGCCGGGAGCTACTGGCAAGGTTAGTGCAGTGCGAGGCCGGCGGCGAGGGTGAAAACGGCATGAAAGCCGTTGCCAGCGTGGTTATGAACCGGGTTCAGGCAGCCAGCGGTGAATACGCGCGGCTGGGGGGCAATTTAAATCGCGTTATTTTTCAACCCGGACAATTTGACTGCGCGCGAGAGACGCTGAACGGCCAGTACAATCCGCAAAACATTTACAACATGAACCCGCAAAACGAGCATTACAACATTGCCGATTGGGCCTTAGCCGGCAACCGATTAAACGGCCTTGGCTCTGCGCTTTGGTTTTTTAACCCGTACAGCAGAAATTGTAGAAGCAATTTTCCAAGCAATGTGGGCGTTTTTGCGGTTCGAATTGGCAATCACTGCTTTTACAACCCAACAGCAGCTTACAAAAATACATAAAAGGGGCAAACAAAATGGCAAATAATACAAACCTGAACTCTGGCGGTAACACCGCCAACAGCAAAAACCCAAATAGCCCAACCGGGCGGAACCAAAGCATGAATAACGAAAATTTTTCGGTTCCAGCGGGCATTGGGTTTGAGGCTTACAGCGGCTCGCTGCAAGAAATTCTGCGCGATAATATTGGCAAATATGTTGAAATTGAATTTTTAATTGGCTCTACCAACCTGCAGACCCGAAGCGGCATTTTGTACGCGGTTGGCACCAGCTATGTTGTGATTAACCAACAGCCCGAAAAAATGGTATGCGATATTTACTCAATTAAATTTGTCACCTT
>URRK01000062.1 GCA_900550315.1 uncultured Oscillospiraceae bacterium
TAAGGTTTAGTATGAATGGAGGTACCCCTAATGAAAGTTAGACCTTCGGTTAAAAAGATTTGCGAAAAATGCAAGATCATCAAACGCAAGGGAAAAGTAATGGTAATTTGCGAAAATCCCAAGCACAAACAGCGCCAAGGCTAAGCCTTGCGCAAAAATGAATGTGAGGTGCAAGAATAAATGGCACGTATTGCCGGTGTTGACCTTCCGAGAGAAAAGCGCGTAGAGATCGGCTTGACCTACATTTTCGGAATTGGTCTTACAACATCCAAAAAAATCCTTGCCGAGACGGGCGTAAACCCCGATACCCGTGTAAAGGACTTAACAGAGGAAGATGTTGCCAAGCTTCGTGAGTACATTGAAAAACATCTTGAAGTTGAAGGTGACAGACGCCGTTCTATCGCATTTGATATTAAAAGACTTATTGAAATTGGCAGCTATCGCGGTGTTCGTCACCGTAAAGGGCTTCCGGTTCGCGGGCAGCGCTCTAAAACCAACGCGCGTACCCGTAAGGGCCCCAAGAAAACAATAGCGAACAAGAAGAAGTAAGAAGGAGGAATAAAATATGGCTACTAAGGGTAATAAAACTGCTACCACCCGCCGTCGTCGCGAAAAAAAGAACATTGAGCGCGGAGCGGCCCATATCCAGTCCACCTTCAACAACACGATCGTAACCATTACCGATGTACAGGGTAATGCACTTTCGTGGGCTTCTGCTGGCGAACTTGGATTTAGAGGCTCCAGAAAATCTACGCCGTTTGCTGCACAAAGCGCGGCCGAAACCGCTGCAAAGGCGGCAATGGAGCACGGGCTGAAAACCGTAGATGTTTTTGTAAAAGGCCCCGGCGCAGGCAGAGAGGCTGCAATCAGAGCATTGCAGGCTGCCGGTCTTGAAGTTAGCATGATCAAAGATGTAACTCCAATTCCGCACAACGGCTGCCGCCCGCCGAAAAGAAGACGCGTTTAATCGTTGGAGGTGTAATCATGGCAAGATATACAGGTGCAGTTTGCAGACTGTGTCGCCGCGAAGGGCAAAAGCTGTTCTTAAAGGGCGAGCGCTGCTATTCTGAAAAGTGTTCCGTAGGTGTTCGGGCTTACGCCCCGGGTCAGCATGGCCAGGGTCGTAAAAAAACATCTGAATACGGCTTGCAGCTTCGTGCAAAGCAAAAAGCAAAGCGCTTTTACGGCGTTTTAGAGGGTCAGTTCCGCAATTATTTTGAAATTGCCGAGCGTAAACCCGGCGTAACGGGTGATAACCTGCTGCAATTGCTGGAAAGCCGTTTAGACAATGTGGTTTACAGAGTTGGTTTTGCATCCTCCAGGGCCGAGGCAAAGCAGCTGGTTGGTCATGGCCATTTTGAGGTTAACGGCCACCGCGTAGACATTGCTTCTTACCTGCTGCGCGCCGGTGATGTTGTTACCGTTTGCGAAAAGAGCAGAGCTTCTGAAAAAATCAAAGCTGTTATTGAGGCAAACGCGGCACATCCGGTTCCGCAGTGGATCGATGTAAATCGCGACGCTTTCGAGGCAAAAATCGTTGCACTGCCAACCCGTGACCAAATTGAGGCACCGGTTGAGGAGCAGCTGATCGTTGAGTTGTACTCCAAATAATCGTATTTTTCATCTTGCTCTGCTGTGAGCCGCACAAAGCGGCAGACAACAAAATTTTAAATACATTATGTGCGGAGAAACGGAGCTTTTAAATGATAGAGATTGAAAAGCCCACTCTTGAGGTTGTTGAAGTATCCGACGATGGCCGTTACGGCAAGTTTACCCTAAAACCGCTGGAAAGCGGCTACGGTACAACCATTGGCAATAGCCTGCGTCGCGTGCTTTTATCCTCTCTCCCCGGTGTTGCTGTTACCTCGGTTAAAATAGACGGTGTTATGCACGAATTTTCCACCATTGACGGTGTAAAAGAGGATGTTACCGAAATTATTTTAAACCTAAAGGGCCTAACCGCAAAGCTGCACAGCAACGGCCCCAAAACGGTTTACATTGAGGCCGAAGGCCCCTGCGTGGTTACCGGTGCTTCTATTAAAACCGATTCCGAGGTAGAAATTTTAAATCCGGATCTTTACATTGCAACCCTGTGCGAGGGCGGCAAGCTGTTTATGGAAATTGTGTTGGATAAGGGCCGCGGTTACGCCCCGGCCGACGCCAATAAACCGGCGCAGACCGTTGCCGGCCTTATTCCGGTAGACAGCATTTACACCCCCGTTACCAAGGTTAAGTTTGATGTTGAGAACACCCGTAAGGAGCAGGTAACCGACTTTAACTGCCTGACCTTAGAGGTTTGGACAAACGGAGTTAAAACGGCAAAAGAGGCTGTTTCTTTAGCTGCTAAAATTTTAATAGACCACTTAAAAATGTTCTTAGACCTTGAGGAGCAAACCAACGAGGTAGAAATTTTAGTAGAAAAAGGCGATACCAGCAAGGAAAAGGTTCTGGAAATGACGATAGAGGAATTAGACCTCTCCGTTCGTAGCTTTAACTGCTTAAAGCGTGCCGGGATCAACACCGTTGAGGATTTAATCAACAAATCCGAGGAAGAAATGATGAAGGTTCGTAACCTTGGTCGAAAATCGTTGGAAGAGGTTATTGCCAAGCTGCATTCTCTTGGTTTTACCCTCAGCCACAATGAGGAATAAAGATTTTACCATCAGTAAGGAGTGAATATGAATGGCCGGTACCAGAAAACTCGGCAGAACCAGTGACCACAGAATGGCAATGTTAAGGGCTATGGTAACTTTCCTGCTGGAAAACGGCAGAATTGAAACCACCGTAACACGCGCTAAAGAGGTCAGCGCTATGACCGAGAAATATATTACACTCGCTAAGGATAGTTCGCTCACTACCAAGCGTCAGGCTATGGCATTTATTACGAAGGAGAGCGTTGTCAAAAAGCTTTTTGACGAGGTTGCCCCCAAGTATGCTGACAAAAACGGCGGTTACTGCCGAATTGTTAAAACAGGCCCGCGCCGTGGTGATGCTGCGGAAATGGCTATCATCGAGTTGGTGTAAGTTCACCTGTAACAGCCTTTAAGGCTTAAAAACTTAAATTTTCAGCCGCGTTTTTATGCGGCTGATTTTTTATGCCCCCTTTGCGTTTAATTTTATGCCAAAATTTGCGCTGCGGTGTTTACTTTTAGGCAGTTTTATGTTACAATAAAGCGGTTATAGTCGGCCGGCCGCGTTGAGACCGGCCGGCGGGTAAAACGGTTTAAAGGGCAACTGGTTTTTGCGCTTTGTAGGGCATTTGGCCAAAATTGCTGTTGGGCGGCGCTGTCGCTGTTATAGTTTTTTATTTGGAGGTAATAAACATGAAAAAAACGGTGATCACGGTAATCGGGCACGATTGCGTAGGCATTATGGCAAAGGTTTCGGCCGTTTGCGCCGAATATCAGGTAAACATCTGCGATGTTTCGCAATCGGTTTTATCCGACCTGTTTTGCATGATCATGATTGGCGAAATTGACGGCATGAAGGGCGATTTTTGCGATTTTTCCGAAAAGCTGGAAAAGGTTGGGCAGCAAAATAACCTTTCCATTCGCGCCATTCATGAGGATATTTTTAACGCCATGCACAGCATTTAAAGGGGACCCGCTATGTATAATACGCACGATATTTTAGAAACTATTAAAATGATCGACGAGGAAAATTTAGATATCCGCACGGTTACCATGGGTATTTCCTTGTTAGATTGCATGGACCCGGATATGGACCGCCTGTGCGAAAAGGTTTACGAAAAAATTACCCGCCGCGCAGCGCAGCTGGTGCCGGTGTGCGAGCGCATTGAAAAGGAATACGGTATTCCCATTATTAATAAACGCATTTCAATTACCCCCGCCGCTATTGTAGCCTCCGGCTGCCGGGGCGGTAACCCGGTAAAGCTGGCCCAAACGCTGGAGCGCGCCGCCGCCGCGGTTGGCGTTAACTTTATTGGCGGCTACTCCGCCTTGGTTGGCAAGGGCTTTTCGGGAGCCGATAAAGTGCTTATTCAAAGCATTCCCGAGGCGTTAGCGGTTACCGAGCACATTTGCGCCTCGGTAAATGTTGGCTCTACCAAGGCCGGCATTAACATGGACGCCGTAAAGCTTATGGGCCAAATTGTAAAGCAAACGGCCGAGCAAACCGCCAACCGTAGCTGTATTGGCGCCGCCAAATTAGTGGTGCTGTGCAATGCACCGGAGGATAACCCCTTTATGGCCGGCGCTTTTCACGGCGTTGGCGAGCCGGATTGCGTTATTAATGTTGGCGTTTCGGGCCCCGGGGTGGTGCGCGCCGTTTTGGCCAAGCACCAAACGGCAGATATTACCGCCGTGGCCGATTTAATTAAAAAAACCGCCTTTAAAATTACCCGCATTGGCCAACTGGTTGCCCGCCTGGCGGCCGACCGCTTGGGTGTGCCGTTTGGCATTGTAGACCTTTCCTTAGCGCCTACCCCCGCCGTGGGTGATTCGGTTGCCCATATTTTAGAGGAGATGGGGCTGGAAAGCTGCGGTGCTTGCGGCACCACCGCCTGCCTTGCATTGCTGAATGACGCGGTGAAAAAGGGCGGCGTTATGGCTTCGTCCCATGTTGGGGGGCTTTCGGGCGCGTTTATTCCCGTAACCGAGGATGCCGGTATGATTGCCGCCGCCCGCAGCGGCTGCCTGACCATTGAAAAATTAGAGGCCATGACGGCCGTTTGCTCGGTTGGACTGGATATGATCAACATTCCGGGCGATACCCCGCCCGAGGTAATTTCGGCCATTATTGCCGATGAGGCCGCTATTGGCATGGTCAACAGCAAAACAACGGCCGTTCGGGTTATTCCGGCAATTGGCTGTAAGGTTGGGGATGAGCTCTCCTTCGGCGGGCTGCTGGGCGGCGGCCCGGTTATTCGGGTAAACACCGCCTCGCCCAAAAAGTTTATTTCCCGCGGGGGCCGAATTCCCGCCCCCATTCAAAGCCTTAAAAATTAAAGCTTTTAAAAACTGCCGCCCCGGTAACCCCGGGGCGGCAGTTGTGGCGCAAGGGGAAAAAAAGGGCGGCAGTTGCCGTGTTTGGGGTTAAGGCTAAAAAATTGTTTTGTCGGCCTTGGCCGGCGAAATTTTGCGCGGCAAACAACCGCGGCAAGGGTTTGGCAAAGGGTAATACAAAAAGTCAATATGTTACATACAAAATCGTTTTAACTATTTACAATTTAAAGTGTTTGCGGTATAATACTTGTAAAAGCAACCGCAAAATTTGCAATTTGTTAACGCTTTTTTAGCGCTTTTAACGGTTTGCAATAAAGGTTTATTGGGGGAAGATGTATGAAACAAACAATTTCTTTGCTGCTTTGCCTTGTTTTGCTGCTTTCGGCGCTGCCCTTTTCGGTTGGGGCCGAAAGTGAAAAGCTGCAGCTAACGCAGTGGCAGGCGCAAACCTAGGTAGCCTCTTGGGTTGGGGTTACAAACAGCAGCGTTTCGCCTGAGGATGGCGGAAATAGCCTTAAAATTACAGCGGTGCAGTGGCAGTTTGTGTACACGGCAGTGCAGCTAAAGGCCAACGCCAATTATCGGTTTGATTTTTTATACAAGGGCACTACGCCAATAGGCTCAGTTCACTGCTACACGCAAAAATCGGGCATGAAAAAAGAGAATAATAACAGCGGCAGGTACCTGCCGGGGCGGGATGAAAACAACGCCCTTTACCCCGATTTAGTAACCTCCTTTACCGTAGAAAAGCAAACCAATAACAGCACCTGGAACAAAGGCTCCGCTTTGCTGCAAACCGGGGCCGATACCGAATATTACATTATTTTAAAATTCAACGGTAAAGCTGCCGACGAGGTTTATTTGGCCAACGCCGCGCTGTTCGGAATTACACCCGTTACCGTAAAATATTTAGATGAGGGCGCCCGTTTAACAACCGTTGCCGGCACACCGTTTGCCGAAAGCTTTTTAGGCGCCACCACCGAATTTACCGTAGAAAAGGCCCAAAGCGCTGCGGTAACAGTGCAGTACGGCGGCAAAGAGTTGACCCCGAACGAGAAAGGAATTTACAGCGTGAAAAATAATGGTACCAGCAAGCTTAGTGTTGAAACCTCTAACAACCCGTATTTGCAAAAGCACGAGGCAGGAAAAACGGTAGATGGAAAAGATTTAACCGCCTACCGCGAGGAGGTACACCAAAGCAGCATTTGGCAGGGCAACACCGTTTACCACGAATCGGTTATGTTTTACAATTCGTCCGACGGTAGAGTTTCCCTTACCAAAAAGCTGCTTTACCCGATTGAAAAAATTGTTTCGGTGCGCAGCAGCGATTTAAAAACCAATTATGTAATTGGGGTAGATTTTACGGTAGAAAACGGCAAGCTGGTTTGGCTGCCGGGCGGCAAATGCCCGGTTTACACCGGCCCGCTTACCGTGCCGCAAAACACGCCGGACGATTATAAAGACCCCGAGCTGGCCGACCACGGCAGCGTTAGCACCGCTAAGTATTACAAAACCGACGACGAAAACGGCCTTTGCCTGCTTTACGACGCCTACCACGAGCAGCATACCGTTTATGTTAGCTACACGCACCAGAAAACCTGGGCCGAGCTGGATGGCAGCGCCGGGTATCACGGCAAAGCGCCCGAGGCGCAGGGCAGCAAGCTGAGTGGGCTTTACCAAAAGCTGCAAAGCGGAAACCCTTTAAATGTGCTGGTTTACGGCGATTCGGTTGCAACGGGCTGCTCTTCCTCCGGCGCAAATATGAACTACGATTTGTTTGATACCGATTGCAAGGTGCAGCGGCGCGGCGCGGGATGGGGTGCCAGGGTTCCAACTTTTTTTGAGCAGGCTACCGCCCGGCTGACCACCCTGTACGGCAAACAAAACGGCGTTACCTACTACAACCTTGCCCGGGGCGGAATGTCCTCCCGCTGGGGGGCAGAGCATTTGGGCGAGCGGATAAAAGCGATGAACAGCTACTACGGCAAAACCGTAACGCCCGATTTAATTTATGTGCTTTATTTTAGTAATGACACTCAGCGCGAAACCGCGCAGTACCGGGCCGATATGAACAGTATTACCACCCAACTGCGCACGCAGTACCCCAACGCGGCCATTGTGCTGCTTTCGGGCAAAATGGATAATAAGCGCTGCAACATTTACGGCGATATTGCGCACCAGCAGGAAATGGAGCAGGCGTTGGTTGAAATTGCCGCCCAAACCGAAAATTGCATTGCGCTGCCGGCTTTTTCCCAGTGGATTAGCATTACCAGCGCAAAGGATGTTGAAGATTACCTTTCAAACAACATTAACCACGCGAACGATTGGTGGGCTACTATGACCGCCCAAATGCTGGTGGCGGCTATGCAGCGCCCCGAGGACCGTTATGTACCGGGCGATGTGAACAGCGACGACAGTGTGAATTTAAAGGATGTTGTGCAGCTGGTGCAGCATACGCTGGGCGGCTCCAATACCATAAATTCCCGCGCGGCCAACTGTAACGGCGACGGCACAGTAGACCTAAAAGATGCCGCCTATTTGGCCCAGCACCTTGCCGGTTCCCAAAACCGCCCGCTGCCCGGCACCCCGGCAGCCGAGCCCGTGCGCGGGGTTGAAATTGATGTAGGGGAAGTAGATTAAAACAACCAGCTTTTGGCAAAGTTACCAAAAGAATTTTACAGCGCCCGACCGCCTTGGCCGGGCGCTTTTTTGGCGCGGTTTTTGCGCCGTTTTTATCCCGTGGAACAAAACGCTTTAAAAAAGCTTTGGGGTTTTATTTTTTGCGCGGCCAGTTGCACTTTTTAGGCCAAATTTTATTGCAATTATTTAAAAATTGTGATAAAATAATTTTATCTGTAGGCAGTAAATAGCTGTCAATTGCTGCAGGAGCCTAAAAGCCAAAGGCAAAATTTTTGCAGTTTACGGTAAAAAGGGAATTTCAGTTAAAATCCTCTTACGCCGAAGTCGGCAAAAAGCCTGCCAACGGTCGAAAAAGCCCCAACCGTTAAATCCGTTTTAAAATGTTGGCGGCAGCGGATTTTAATTTTTGAAAACAGCTAATTAAAGTAAAAGGTTAGATATTTAAAATAGTAAGGATTAGTTATAAAGGATTAGTTTTATGGAGCAAAAAACACCCCGCCTGTTGGAGCAGGAGGAATATGTTACCCGCGCAGCGGCGCTGTTAAAGCAGCGCTGCCCGGGGCGGCAGCCGCTGGCCGCCGTTCACACCTACGGGTGCCAGCAAAATGTTAGCGACAGCGAGCGCCTAAAGGGCCTGCTTTCGGCCATGGGCTTTGGCTTTACCGAGCAGGACGAAGCCGCCGATTTAATTTTATTTAACACCTGTGCCGTGCGGGAGCACGCTGAGGACCGCGTATTTGGCAATATTGGCGCGTTAAAGCACCTAAAGCGGCGCAAGCCGGGGCTGATGATTGGCATTTGCGGCTGCATGGCGCAGCAGCCGGAGGTTGAAAGCCGCATTAAAACCAGCTTTTCGTACGTAGATTTGCTATTTGGCACTCACGTTGCCTACCGCTTGCCGGAGTTTATTTACCGCCTGCTTACCGAAAAGGGCCGCGTGTTTGAAAATTCTACCGAAAACGCCGAAATTGTAGAGGGCCAGCCCGTTCGGCGGGACGGCACCTTTAAAGGCTGGCTGCCCATTATGTACGGCTGCAACAATTTCTGCACCTACTGCATTGTGCCTTATGTGCGCGGGCGCGAGCGCTCCCGCAATTATTTAGAAAT
>URRK01000063.1 GCA_900550315.1 uncultured Oscillospiraceae bacterium
TAGGCGTTTTCTACCCGGTAATAGCCCTGCTTAATGGCCGGACTCAGTTTGGCCGAAGGGTGAATTTCATCATAAACGGGAGCGTAGGTTTGTACAATATCGTCTGCTGAAATTAAGGGAATGGCGCCGTCACGAATCAGCACATTGCTGCCCTGATACTGCGAAACGCCAATATTCCCCGGAACCGCAAACAGCTCGCGCCCCTGCTCCATGGCGTAGCCCGCCGTTATTAACGCACCGCTGTGCTCACCGGCCTCTACCACGGCAACGCAGTCGCTCAAGGCCGAAATAATGCGGTTGCGAATGGGAAAGGTGTAGCGTGAGGGCATTGTTTTTGGCGGCAGCTCGCTTAGCACGGTGCCGTTTTGCTCCGCCGCGCGGCGCAGCCGGTTTTGAACGGTTAGGTACCGGCTGTCGTGCCCGCAGCCCAACACCATAACGGTTTGGCCGCCGGCGTTTAAGGCGCCGTAGTGCGCCATAGTATCTACCCCAAGGGCCCCGCCCGAAACAACCGTAAAGCCCGAAAGGCTAAGCCTTGCCGCTAACGAATAAGCCGACTTGCAGCCAAACTCGGTAGGGTGGCGGGTACCAACAATGCCAACGGCAGGTGCGTCCCTTAACGGTTTACCACGGGCATAAAGCACCAGCGGCGGGAACTCAATAGCTCGCAGGCGGTAAATAAACTCGGTGCTCTCGCGGGTTAATACCCTGATGTTATTATATTCACAATAACGCAGAATTTCAAGAATATTTTCGTCGCGCAAAGAATTTTTGCGTGCCAATTGGGCGGTGCTTAACAGCCCTAACCGTTTACATTCCTCCGGCGTGGCGCGGTAAAAGGCCTCCAGCGTTTTAAATTGCTCTAAAACCAATTCTAACCGCTTACTGGCCGCACCCAGCACCTGCGCCGTGTAAACCGCGTAAAAGGTTGCCGATTTTTGCCCCGTGCTCATTTACACATCTCCCACATTACAATAGCGGCCGCAACCGCCGCGTTTAAAGATTCCGCCCTGCCCGCCATTGGAATGGTAATTAACCGGTCGCAGCACTGCCGTGCCGAATCGGTCATGCCGTTGGCCTCGTTGCCAATTACGGCAATCTCGTTTTTAGTAAACTGCACCTTTGTAATGGGCTCGGCGGTTTTTTCTACCACCGTTCCGCTAACCACAAAGCCCTGGCTTTTAAATTGCGGCAGCGCGGCGCTTAAATTCTGCACCGTGTAAAGCGGCAGCCGCAGCAACGCACCCATAGAAGCCCGCATAGCTTTGGGGGAGTAAGGGTCTACCCCGTTTTGGGTTAAAATTAAACCGGCAAAGCCCAGCGCGTCGGCCGTGCGGGCGGCGGCGCCTAAGTTGCCCGGATCGCTAACCTGCTCAAAGGCAAGGTAACGGCCGCTTGGCAGTTTATTTACCGAGGCGGGCATTTTAACAACGCACAAAATTCCCTGGGGGTTTTTGGTATCGGCCATTTTGGCAAAAACCGGCTCCGAAACCTCGGTGTAAAAGCACGCCCTTTGGCAAAGCTGCTGCAAAAGCGCGTCGTTTTTTTGCGCCGCTGCCGCGGTGTAATACAGCTCCTGCACGGCAAAGTTCCCCCGCAGCAGCTCGCTGCAAAGGCGGCTGCCCTCCAGCACAAACAGGCTGCTTTCGGCCCGCTTAGCGGCCGAGGCGCAAAGCAGCGCCACCCGCTTTACACGGCTGTTGTTTTTTGCAGTTATCATAAACCCCCACCCTTTAATTTTGTTTTAACCGGCTAAAAATGCAGGCCCGGCTTTAGCAAGCTTTTACAAAAGCACCCGTGCCAAAGGCTTTAAAACCGGCCGCAAAACTGCTGCACCCAAAACAGAAAAAATGCCCGAGCAAAGCGTTACCCGGGCAGTGTTATATTATTTTAAGGCAGCCTTTGCGGTTTCGGCTAAAGAGGTAAAAGCAGCAGCGTCATGAACGGCAATTTCGGCAAGCATTTTGCGGTTCATTTCAACGCCGGCTTTTTTCAGCCCGTTCATAAAGGTGGAATAATTCATGCCGTTCATTTTAGCGGCAGCAGAAATACGGGTGATCCACAAGCGGCGAAAATCGCGCTTTTTTAAGCGACGGCCGATGTAGGCATAGTTGCCGGATTTCATAACGGCTTCTTTCGCGGTTTTAAACAGTTTAGATTTTGCACCAAAGTAACCTTTGGAAAGCTTTAATACCTTTTTTCTTCTTTTGCGCGTAGCCATAGCGCCTTTTACTCGTGCCATTTTATGTTACCTCCGTTGTTCGGTTTCAATTAATTTTGTTTGTTGCGGTTGGCCCTTATTTGTAAGGGATCATTTTCTTAACCTTTGCAACGCTGGTTGCGTCTACCACTACTACCTTACGCAGGTTTCTTTTACGCTTGGTGGTTTTTTTGTTTAAGATGTGAGATTTGTAAGCGTGACCGCATTTAATCTTACCGTTTTTGGTCACCTTAAATCTTTTTTTAGCGCCGGAATTTGATTTTAGTTTAGGCATTTTAAAAATCCTCCTTAAATGCTTACTTCGTTGGCTTGGGTGCTAAAAACATTAGCATATTGCGACCTTCCATCTTCGCCGGTTTTTCTATTACCGAAAACTCTGCGCAAAATTCGGCAAAACGCTTCATGGTCTCCAGCCCGATTTCGGGGTGGCCCAGCTCCCGCCCGCGAAAGCGGATAGAAACCTTAACCTTGTTACCGTCCTGCAAAAAGCGCTTGGCGTGGCGGCCCTTGGTTTCAAAGTCGTGTACATCTATGCTCAGGCCCAGGCGGATCTCTTTAACCTCGATAATGCGTTGGTTTTTCTTAGCCTCTTTTTCGCGCTTGGTTTGCTCAAAACGGTACTTGCCGTAATCCATTATTTTGCAAACAACCGGTTTCGCATTGGGAGAAATACAAACCAGATCCAGATCCTTCGCATAGGCGGCGTTCAGCGCGTCGGCAATTTTTAAAACGCCAAGCTGAGAACCGTCGGTGTCGATCACACGAACCTCTTTTTCACGGATCGCCTCGTTGATGGTTAACTCTTTAATGCTAATGATAAGCACCTCCAAAAATAAAATTAAAGCACGGACAGCCCAATTGCCGCCCGTGCTGAAAACACACCCAATTAGCCCTACAAAGGCTAAGGATTATTGACCCGTGAGGCTGCGCCCTAGGGTGAGAACGGCAAAGTTGTTCTGCTTTATTGCCAGAATATTATACCAAACTGCGCTGCCCTTGTCAAGGCCAAATTTTAAAAATAAGCCAAATTTAGCGGCCAAAAAGCGCTTAAAAGCCAATTTTGCCTTTAAACACCCTTTAAAAGCACACCTTTTGGGGCAAATTTAAGCAATATTTTTGGCAATTTTAAGCTTGGCAGCCTTAAACTTGGCAGCCTTAAGCCTTTGTGGCGGCTTGAACCGGTTTTTCGGGTTCCTCGGTTTTTTCACCCCGGTACAAAATTCGCAAAAGAATGGGCGTAATAACCGACGAAACAATAATAAGCAAAATAACCCCGGTAAAAAACTTTTCGGGAATTACGCCGGCTGCCAGCCCCTTTTGGGCAACAATAAGGGCAACCTCGCCCCGGGCCATCATGCCAACCCCCACGCGAAGACTGTCCTTGCCCTTAAAGCCGCTTAGCCTTGCCGCCAGCCCGCAGCCCAAAATTTTGCCCAGCAGCGCCACCAGCACAAAGCAGGCCGAAAACAGCAGCACCGAAGTATCTATTCCCCGCAAAGACATTTTAATGCCAATGCCGGCAAAAAAAATGGGGCCGAATATCATGTAAGAGCTAATATCTACCCGGCGGGCAATGTAATCGGCGTCTTTAATATTGCAAAAAATCACCCCGGCTACATAAGCGCCGGTAATATCGGCAATGCCAAAAAAATGCTCGGCCACATAGGCCAAAAACAGGCAAAACGCAAAGCTGAATATTGGCACCCGGCGGCGGTGCGGATATTTGGCGTCTAAAAAACGGAACAGGCGGTAAATGAGGTAGCCCGCCCCAATGCAAAAAATAAAAAACAAGGCGGTTTTCCACAAAACGGTTAAGGGCTTTACGCTGGTATCGCTCATGCTGGAAACAAAGGTAAGCAGCACAATGCCAATTACATCGTCTATAATTGCAGCGCTTAAAATAACGGTACCAACCTTGCCCTTTAGCCGCCCCAGCTCGCGCAGTACCTCTACCGTAATGCCAACCGAGGTTGCCGTAATAATGGTGCCAATAAAAACCCCTTCAATAAACCCCTTAGAGCCAATGGGCGAAAAGCCGTAAAAGCAGCTGTAAAGCAAGAACCCCAGCACCAGCGGGAACAGCACCCCCATTGCCGCCACAAAAAGCGAAACGGCGCCGGATCGCTTAATTTCTTTTAAGTCGGTCTCCAGCCCGGCAATAAACATAAGCATAATAACGCCCAGCTCCGACATATAGGTAATTAAATCGCTTTTAGCAACCAGCCCCAGCAAATTCGGGCCAATTAAAAAGCCGGCAATAATTTCCCCAACCACTTGGGGAATATGCACCTTGTTGGCCAAAACGCCCAACAGCTTTGCAGCAAAAATAATTAAGGCTAAATCTAAAAACAGTGTGTAGTTCATTTTATTTACGCTTCCCTTAAACGGCCCTTCCCGGCGCCGCTGCAATTAAACCGCTATTTAGTATACTCTTTTTGCAAAAATTTGTCAACCAAGCCGCAAAAAACCGCCGCGGCAGGGGCGTTGCCCTTTAAGCCAAGGCGGCGATGAACATTTTGCGGTAAACATTTTTATTTACGGGGTAATTTTGCCCAGCAGCATGGCAACATCCTCCGGCGTGGCTTTGCGCGGGTTGGTGGCCGTGCAGGCGTCATTCAGCGCGGCTTTTATTAAATCCTCTTTCGCGGCCTCAAAATCACTGCGGGTAACGCCGGCGTCCCACAAAGTGGCAGGGCGTTCCATGCGGCGCATCATAAACTTAATTTCGTCTATTAACGCCTCTACCGCAATGCGAACATTGTCGTGCGGCAGGCCCAGCTTTAGGGCCATATCGGCGTAGCGGCGGGCGGCCTCGGTGGGGTGGTCGCCAAAGCAGGCGCGCAGGTGCGCGTTGTAGCGAATAACATGCGGCAGCACCAAAGCATTGGCCCGGCCGTGCGGAATGTGAAATTTTGCACCCAGCGCGTGGGCAATGCCGTGGTTTAGGCCCAACCCGGCGTCGTTAAACGCCATACCCGCTAAGCAGGAGGCACTGTGCATTTTCTCCCGCGCCTCTATATTATCGCCATGCTTAAAAGCAAACGGCAGGTAACGAAACGCCAACAGCAGGGCCTTTTCGGCCAGGGCGTCGGTAGCGTCGCTGGCGTTTACCGAAACCAGCGCCTCAAACGCGTGGGTAATAACATCTAACCCGGTATCGGCCGTTACCGAAGGCGGCGCGGTTACTACCAGCTCCGGGTCTAAAATAGCAAGGTCGGGCAGCAGGCCCTCGTCTACCAGCGGATATTTGCGGTTCTCGGCAACATCGGTTACAACGGCAAATTGCGTAACCTCGGAGCCGGTGCCGCTGGTTGTTGGAATAGCCACTAAGGTAAGGTCGCGCCCGGTGCTGCGCTCGGCCATAAATACCATAGACTTGGCTGCGTCAATGGCCGAACCGCCGCCCAGCGCAATAACAATTTGCGCCTGCGCTTTTAAAACAACCTTTAGCCCGGCGGCAATCAGCTCGGTGGTAGGGTCGGGCAAAATACCGTCAAAAACCGTTATGGCACAGTTTTCCAGCCGGTCGGTAATTTTTTGCAGCATCCCGGAGGAGGCCATAAATTTATCGGTTATAATCACTACGGCGGCGTTTTTAAACTCCCGCAGCGTATCTAACGCGTTTTTATTAAACCGTACCTCGGTTTTTATTTTAAATCTGTTCATGAATTATTCCTTTACAATGGCAACCTTTGCGCCGTTTGCTAAACCGGCGGCGTTGGCGTCGTCGGTATCTAAGTGCATCTCCAGCCTAAAGTTCGGGTCTACCCGCACCTGCACATCAAAAAAACGGGTGCGGCGTTCGCCAAAGGCGTCTACGGTTACATAATCGTTGTCTTTTAAGCCAAAGCGGGCGCCGTCCTCCGGGCTCATGTGAATGTGGCGGTTGGCAATAATGCAGCCCTCGCTTAGCGTAACAACCCCTTTGGGGCCAATAATGGTAATGGGGGCGGAGCCGGCAATTTTACCGCTTTCGCGCACCGGGGGCTTTACCTTTAAAAGGTACGCGTCGGTACGGGAAATTTCAACCTGCGAGGCTTTGCGCTCCGGGCCTAAAACCCGCACCTTTTCAATAGGGCGCAGGCTGGGGCCAACAATGGTAAGCTGCTCTTTACAGGCGTACTGCCCGGGCTGCGAAAGGTCTTTCAGCGGGGTTAGGCGGTAGCCCTTGCCAAACAGCGTTTCAACATCCTGCCGGGTTAGGTGAATGTGGCGGTTAGAAACGCCAACCGGAATATTCCCCTCGCCGGTTTGCTCCTGCAAGGCTTTCATAACAGCGGCTGCAATGGCCGCGGCGTTTAGTTCCATGTATGCTCCTCCAAACCGTTACCGGCGGCCAAAGCAAAAGCCTTACCTACTGCCGGTTGTTTCTTGGCCGCGCAAAATAAGCGCCAAAACGGTTTTGTTTTATTTTGGTTTAAATTTTTGCCAAATACGGTCTAAATAATTCTAAAATGGTCGGCCATAACGCAGCGGCGCTTACGGGTAAAGCTGCGGGCCGAGGTAATGCCCTCGCCGGTGGGGCCGGCAATGGTAAAGGTGGTGTGCCCCTCGCCCCCAAAGCCGATTCCGGCGTAGGAGGGCGCGTTTTTAACAAAAATGGTGGTTTCTATTGCCTGCGCAAAGCGGGAAAGATGATCAATGTTTTTAGAATGCATGTGCGCGGTGTGGCGGTTGCCGTGCTCGGCCTTTACGGCCAGGTCAATGGCTTCGTCAATGTTATTCACCCCTACAATCGGCAAAATGGGCATCATCAGCTCGTTTTGCACAAAGGGGTGGTCAAACCCGGTTTCGCAAATAATGCAGCGAATTTCTTTTCCGGCCTGCTTGCCAATCATGGCCAGCAGCACATCGGCGTCGCGCCCAACGCATTTGCGGTTTACCACCTTTTTGGTATTGCCGTTTTTATCGGTTTTTTCTACCAAAACAACCTTGGCCAGCGCGTCGGCCTCGGCAGCCGAAATCATGGTAGCACCGTTTTTCAACATTTCGGCAATAAGCTGCTGCTTTACATTGTTAAATACAAAAACTTCCTTTTCGGCAATGCAGGGCAGGTTGTTATCAAAGGTGCAGCCGTCAATAATATCTTTACCGGCCTTTACAATATCGGCTGTGTCGTCTACAATAACAGGCGGGTTACCGGCGCCGGCGCCAATGGCCTTTTTGCCGGAGGAAAGCACCGAGCGCACAACGCCCGGGCCGCCGGTGCAAACCAACAAGCGAATCAGCGGGTGCGCATACATAATTTTAGCCGATTCCATGGTAGGAATATCCATAGAGGTTACCAGCACCTTAGGGCCGCCGGCCATGGCGCTGGCGCGGTTTACTAAATCTACCGCGTAGTTTGAGGTGCAAATGGCGCCGGGGTGCGGATTAAACACCACGCCGTTACCGGCCGCCACCATGCCAATGCTGTTGCAAATAACCGTTTCGCTGGGGTTGGTGCTGGGGGTAATGGCCCCTACAACGCCAAACGGCGCGCATTCGGTTAAAGTAAGGCCGTGGTCGCCGGTTTTAGCCTCGGCAACAATATCCTCGGTTCCGGGGGTTTTGTTGGCCACCAAAAGGTGCTTTAAGCGCTTGTGCTCAACCTTGCCCATGCCGGTTTCGGCAACGCCCATTTCGGCCAAAATGCCGGCCTCGGCGCGGGTAAGTTCGCGAATAGCGGTAATAATTTTTTCACGCTGCTCTACCGACATTGCCCTTACGGCCTTGTAGCCGTTGTTGGCGTTTTCAATCGCCTCGTTCATATCGCTGTAAATGCCAATAAACGGGCGGCCGTTGTAAGCGGTGCTGCTGTAGGCCGCGGCAGGCTCGCTTTGCCCGGCGTTTTTTAACCCGGTTAGCACCTGCTTTACAATTTGCTCTATTTGCTGTGCATTTAGTTCTGCCATAACAAACTTCCCCTTTTATTTAATCAACGCGGCCGTGTCACGGGCGATCATTAATTCTTCGTTGGTTGGAATAATAAAGGTGCGCACCTTAGCGCCGGGGGCGGTGAGCTCAAATTCCTCCCCGCGCGGGGCGTGGTCGTTCTTTTCCAAATCAATTTTAATGCCCAAGGCCTCTAAATTGCTGCAGGTCAGGCGGCGAATATCCTCGTCAAACTCGCCAATGCCGGCCGTAAACACCAAAACATCTAACCCGTTTAGCTCCGCAAAGTAAGAGCCAATTAGCTTTTTAACGCTGTTGGCCACAATTTTTTGGGCCAGGCGGGCCGTTTCGTTCCCCGCGGCGGCAGCCTTTTGAATATCGTACGCGTCGTTCGAAATTCCGGTAAGCCCCAACAGGCCCGATTTTTTATTAATCAGATCCTCGGCCTGGTCGGGAGTCAGCCCCTCCTGTTTCATAATGTAGGTTAGCACCGTAGGGTCAAAAGAGCCGGAACGCGTGCCCATAACAACCCCCTCCTGCGGGGTAAAGCCCATGGAGGTATCAA
>URRK01000064.1 GCA_900550315.1 uncultured Oscillospiraceae bacterium
AAATTTCTTTTAGAGCAAACCGAGGGCACCGGAATTAACATTTACACCCACGGTGAAATGCTGCCGGCCCACGGCTACCCAAAGCTTAAAAAATACCCCCACTTAAAAGGTAATTTTGGCACTGCCTGGCAAAACCAGCAAAAAGAATTTGCCAATATTCCCGCACCGGTTTTGTTTACAACCAACTGCTTAATGCCGCCAAAAAGCAGCTATGCAGACCGGGTTTTTACAACCGCGTTAGTTTCGTACCAACAAATTCAACACATTGGGGAAAACAAGGATTTTTCGCCCGTAATTAAAAAAGCCTTAGAGCTTGGAGGCTACCAAAGCGAACAACCGTTTACCGGCATTAACGGTGGCACAACCGTTACAACGGGCTTTGCCCACGGCGCTGTTTTAAAGCAGGCCGAAAAAATTGTTCAGGCCGTTCAAAAAGGGAAGATTGGGCACTTCTTTTTAGTTGGCGGTTGCGACGGTGCGCGTACCGGACGCAATTATTACACCGAATTTGTAAAACAAACCCCAAAAAACAGCGTTATTTTAACCCTTGCCTGCGGCAAGTATCGTTTTAACGATCTTCAACTGGGCACGGTTGCCGGTTTGCCAAGATTAATGGATATCGGGCAGTGCAACGACGCATACAGCGCCATTAAAATTGCATTAGCATTGGCCGATTCTTTTTCTTGCAGCGTAAACGATCTGCCGCTTTCTATGGTGCTTTCGTGGTACGAACAAAAAGCCGTTTGCATTTTGCTAACCCTTTTACATCTGGGCATTAAAAACATTCGCCTTGGGCCAACACTGCCGGCATTTCTTTCGCCAAATATTTTAAACTATTTAACCAAAAATTTTGGGCTTGCCGCAATTACAACACCCGAGGAGGATTTGAAAGCGCTTGTAAAAAAACAATTATAAAATTAACGCCCCCAGTAAAGCACTGGGGGCTTACTGGGGGCGTTATATGACTTTTAAAGACAAATTATTAGGTTATCTCTATAATACGGCTACGCTTGCCGAAACAGACTACATAGAGCACCTGCATTATATGCGCTTTCACCATGTGGACGAAGTGGATTGCATGGAAACCATAATTTTAAAAACTCGGCGAGATTGCTTTAATGAAATTTTGCGGCAGGTGGTAGCACTGTTGGGGACAAAATAAGATTTTTGCCAATTATACAAAATGAACATATTTTTTGTTTAACTGTTGCACAGTCCTTTTTGGCCGTAGGCCGCCGGGGCAACAAAAAAGCAAGCCCCTTACAGACTTGCTTTTTAGCTACCACTACCGCAACCACCGGGCGCTATTCCGGTTAAGCTGGTGCATGGGATTGATAGTGGCTGACAAAGTATGCCCCTGTCGCTCCTAAATTATTTTACCAGCTTAGCATGAAAAAGTCAACTATTTTGTTGAATTTTTTAAAAAGTAAAAATTTTTCACAGTTTAAATTTAAACTCCACAAAAAGTAGAGCCGCAGCGCTGTGAGCATGCTTCTCGAGCTCCGTTCCCCCCGGATGGGGGGCGGAGGGGGGTGATTGGCGGCTTTCCCCTTGGCTGGAATTAAGCTTTTTTGCAGCAGCTTTCCGGCACAAGCGCGGCAGGCACCGCCGGCGCTGCCGGTGTGTGCCGATTGGCGCGCTGTTGCTATCCTTGGGGCAGCTTTTTATAACGCGCCGCGCTACATTAGACAAGAGGGGGTGACTGCATGAATCAAATTGAATATGCCATTGCTATCCTTAGCTATTTGCGTGAGGAAGAGGACCTTGGCACATTAAAGGAGTTTAGCAGCTTTGGCTCGTTCGCCTGCTTTTCAGCCGAAACGCGTGAAGGTAATCAAATTAAAGTAGAAGTTAGCTTTGTAAAGCCTAATTCCTCTACCAGCGCGGCTAAAAAAAAGGCGGCAGCTGCAAAATAAATTTGCATTGCCCCCCTCCCGTCCCCCGATCCGGGGGAGCGGAGCGACTTTTTTAAGCTATGCCCTTGCCCGGTTGTATCCGGGCAAAGGTTGCCTTTGCCTATTGGCTTTGCGCCGCCTGCTGGGTTAAAAGTCAAGCCCGGCGGTTTAACCGCCGCTTGCTTGGGCTTTACTTTTAATTCAGCTCGGTGGCATATCTATGGCTTGCCATTTGTAACGCGCGCGTGCGCGCGTTCCTTATCTTGATAATATAGAAACAACTGTGCACAAATAATTTTTGCTTTTTTTCCTTTATTCATGCGGTTTTCGGCCATTTTTTATGGATGAAAAATGTATACTCCCCGAACTTGGGGAAATAGTGGCAGATTTTACCCTTGCAAAACGGCAGACGGAATTTGTAGCCGGGCTATTTTATAATTCCCAAATATTTTATAAACGAGCAACAAACATGCGGAATTGTGGCACATTTATTGGTTTGGATGCTACCCAGCAGAATGCTGCCGGTTACAGCGTAACAGCTGCAAATTTTTGCAGGCAGCGTATGTGCCCTATGTGCCAGCGCCGCAGGGCGCTGCGCACCTATGCAGCTATGTGCCAGGTTGCAGACCTGGCAGCTGCAGAGGGGTATTCTTTTTTGCATTTGGTGTTAACGGTTCCAAATTGCCCAGGCAGCAGCCTGGGCAAGGAAATTGACCGGCTTTACCATTGTAGTAGCCTGTTGTTTCGCAAGCAGCTTGACCGCCACGTTTTGGCGGCTATTGGCCGGACAATTGAGCTGCAACAGGTACGGCGTAAAATTAGCGCTGCTTTTGCTGGTGTTTTTAGAGCGCTTGAAGTGTCCCGAAAAGAGGAGTGTGGGGTAGAGGACCCCAACGCTTTTCACCCCCATTTGCATTGCCTTGTAGCGGTAAGGAAAAGCTATTTTAAAAGCCGAAACTATGTAAAATATGACGATTTGCGGGCAGTTTGGGGGCAGCTGATTGGCGTTGCTTCGCCGCAGCTGTACATTTCCAAGGTTACCGAAAAGTGTTCTGCAATTGCCGAGGTTGCAAAGTACTGCGTAAAGCCTTTGGGCGGCGACCTTGATTTTGAAACCCTTGCTGCGCTGCAGTTAGGGTTGGGCGGCCGTAGGCTGACCCAAACCTACGGTACGGTGCGCAAGTGGTTTAGAGCGCTTAAAATTGACTTAGAAACTGATGAGGAATTTGACCCTGCAACTGTGCCAAGCGTTTTCTTGCGGTATGATGGGGAGCGTTACCACATGGAAAGCGGTACAATTAACCTCGGTGATTTCGAGTGATTAAACTTAACAGTTTTCAGAAAGTTAAATATTTAAAATGCGCGCAGGGTTTGTAGAGTTCGAAACGCTGGCGGCTATTACAGCACAGCTTACCCCAGCAAACCGGCTGGTTTGCGAAATCGCGCTGGCTACTGGCCTGCGCGTTTCGGATGTTTTGGGTTTGCGAATTGAGCGCTTAAACTTGCGCCCCACAGTTATTGAGCAAAAGACCGGCAAGCGCCGCCGCGTTTTTTTGGGCAAACGGCTTTTGCAGCGGTGCAAGGTTTTTGCCGGCGGCAGGAAAAGCGGTTATTTATTTCAAAACCGCGACCGCAGCGGCGCTGCGCGCACGCGGCAAGCGGTTTTTTTGGATGTGCGCAAAAAGGCGGCTCAGCTGGGGGTTTCAGAGAACATAACGCCACACACTTTTAGAAAGGCTTACGCGGTAAAGCTTTACCGCCGCTATGGTAATGTGCTCCAGGTGCAAAAGCGCCTGGGGCACGAGTATATTACTACAACTATGTTGTACTGTTTTGCAGATAAGCTATAAAAAAAGCAGAGCCTTTTGGCTCTGCTTTTTTTAGAAAATACTTGTTTTTTTGCTGCAATTGATGTATTATGATTTTAGAAAGGATGTGTTAACCCGATAACTAACCGGGTGCGCACCCAGTTGCGGGTTGCCCCGTGCGCCGCCGCGGCCTTTTTGTACTGGCTTTAAAAACAACAGTTATACAAAAAATGCATTTTGTAGCCGGAGCGGCCATATTGTCCCTTTTTTAGCAAGCAGGCAATATGGCCGCGTAGGTTGTAATTGGCGGAACGCCAATTATACAAAATGAATGTTTTGTATAATTAAGGGGAGAAAATATTCAACATCTTTATATTTATACCGCTGTTTTAGCCAGGCATTCTAACGCCTGGCTTTATCTTTACACCTTGGGTATGCTGCATTGTTATCATTACGCTTGTTGGTCCTATTGGTATTATATAAATGTAATGATAAATAAACGGTTTTGTTTTGTTGGCAATTTTTATATTCAAAAACTGAGTTTTACCAATACGGCTTGTAGTTCATAGCATTTAATTTTTCTGCCCTTATCATATTACTGATTTTTCAATAAATTTTAAAAATCTATTTGGGCTTACAGCCACTCAGTTTTTTTAAAACAAGCTATGGGCTGTTTTAAACTTTTCTATTTAAAGCAATCTTATTGATTTGTAATCGCAAACAGCGATTTTTAAAATCATTCTGCGTTGCAACGGCGTTGAATAAACCTTTTCGGTGTAATAGTTTGCGGCTTAGGCTTTAGCTAATTTAATTCTATACACCCTTTACTAAAGTGAACCCTTTAAAACGGAGCAAATTTTAAGCATTACAGCAATATGCCAAAGAATTTGAATGATTTACCATATTTAAACCACTACCAATAATTGTTAAAAGTTGGAAAATTCAACTGTTTGCACAACGGTAAATGTTTTTAAATAGTTGTAATTTTTCTAACATTTCCCCTTGAAAAACACCTATATATAGTATATAATGTAGTGTGATTACTATATATATTATTTTTGGTATAATTAATTTTATCGGAGGGGATGCTTTTTGAATAAAAAATATTATCAAGAGGCCCCTAAGATTTTACAGGACTTTTTGCTGTACAGTGAGGCGGTTCGTAATAAATCTGCCCGTTCTGTAGACGAATATTTTTTAGACCTGCGCACCTTTTTTCGGTATTTAAAAATTCAAAACGGGTTTTCGGGTAAAATGGAATTCAACGAAATTCCAATAGATGATGTTGATTTGAATTTACTGAAAACCGTAACCCTACAAGACCTTTACTCTTTTTTAGTGTATTGTAAGGATGAACTGCACAATAACAGTACCACCCGCGCCCGTAAATGCTCCACCTTAAAAATTTATTTTAAATATCTTTCACAAAACACCAAGCAATTGCCAAGTAACCCGGCCGAGCTGTTGGAGTCACCGAAGATTGCCTCTACCCTACCCAAGCACCTAACTTTAGAGGAGGCGTTAGAGCTTTTAAGAAGCGTTGACGGCCCTAATAAAGAGCGCGATTTTTGCATTTTAACCCTGTTTTTAAATTGCGGAATGCGGCTTTCGGAGCTTTGCAACATTAGCTTAAACGATTTAAACAGTGAGGGTGCGCTGCGCCTTTACGGCAAGGGGAACAAAGAACGCATTATTTACCTAAACGACGCCTGCATAAGCGCCATTAACAGCTATTTGCCTGTACGCCCGGTAGAGGGCGTTCCGGCCAGCGAAAAAAGCGCCCTGTTTATTAGCCGAAACAAACGGCGTATTAGCCCTAAAACCGTGCAGCACATTGTTTACGAATTTTTAGAAAAGGCCGGCCTTGGCAACCGCGGCTTTTCTGCCCACAAGCTGCGCCACACCGCTGCAACCTTAATGTACCAGCGCGGGCACGCCGATGTACGGGTAATTAAAGATGTTTTAGGGCACCAAAATTTAGGCACTACGCAAATTTACACCCATGTTTCCAGCGAGCAGGTAAAGTCGGCCATTGAGCACAATCCCCTTTCGGCTGTAAATCCCAAAAAAAGTGCAGTTGAGGCAATTAAAAAAGCTAAAAATAACGCCTCTAAACAGGAGGACTAAACAATGTTACTTTTTATTGTACGGCACGGAGATCCCATTTACAACCCCGATTCCCTAACCCCTAAAGGGCACCTGCAGGCGCAGGCCTTGGCCAAGCGCTTTGCCGTAAACGGGTTAGATGAAATTTATTCTTCCCCTTTAAACAGGGCCAAACAAACGGCGCAGCCGACCTGTGATATTTTAGGCAAACCCTACACGGTGGAGGATTGGACCAGCGAAAACAAAGCGGCGGCCGACCTTTTTTGCACCTACCCAGACGGGCATCGCAGCTGGGTTTTTCAGCGCCAGCTAAGCGAATTAAAAAATAACAGCACCCTAAATTTTAATATGCAAAACTGGTACACGGCCGATTGTTTTAAAAACGACGCTGAACGCTTTAAAAAGGGATTTGAACGAATTGGCCGGGATTCCGACTTATTTTTAGCCCGCCTGGGCTATAAGCGCGACGGTGCCGTTTACAAAATTTTAAGCCCCAACAACAAACGCGTAGCCGTTTTTTGCCATCATGGTTTTGGAGTTACCTGGCTTTCGCACCTTTTGCAAATTCCGCCCCACATTTTTTGGAGCAGTTTTAATATAACTCACTCCGGCGTTACGGTGCTGCGATTTAAAAATTACGAAAACGGCATTACGGTTCCGCAGTGCCTTTGCCTTTCAGATACCTCGCACATTCTGCGTGAAGGCCTACCGTTTGAGTATAATAATTCCGAAAAGCTTTAAAATTTTAGGCCGGCAAAGGCCTAATTTAATTGCAAACCCGCCGCAACAGGAACAACTGCTGCGGCGGGTTATTTTTTAAGTGTAAATTTAGGTGCAAATTTGTAAAGCACCGGTTAGAATTGGTAAAAGCGGCTCAAAGGCAAAAAGTTTATCTAACAGCTTACCAAACAAGGTAATTAGCGGGGCGTTTACAACGGTTATAATAACCGTTGCGGCGCCAAGGCCCTGCAAATTGTGGTTTAAAATTAGCGCCAGCAGTACCGAAAGGGTTAGCATTGCAATATCGTAGCACTGTTTTACCCGGTTCATGTTCCAGCCGTAGCGGCGGGCCAGCTCGGTGCAAAAAAGCTCGTAAATTTCAAGAGGCCACCCGGTTCTAAAGAAAAAGGCAATGGCAATGGCTGTAAACAACTCACCCAGCACAAAGCTAAGCACCCGCACCCAAAAAACGGTGTAAACGGCGTTGGAGCCGAAAATCAGGTACCAGCCATCCAGCACAAAGCCAAAAATAACGGCCGAAGCAAACGAGAGCAGATAGCGCCAGTTAAACCGTTGAATAGCCAAACACAAAACCAGCAGCAACACCGCCTGAAATACATATTCCGACATTCCTTGCGAAAAAAACGGCAAAAACTGAACCACCTTAAGATGCAAAATGTAGGCCGCGGCCGAAACCATTGAAAGCCCAAACCCCGCCTTGGTAAGCAGGCAAACGCCCAGCGCACAAAAAATAATACCCAGCAGCCAAGCGGCCTCGTTCATTTTTTTTAACAGTGGTAGCTTCATTAAAAATTTTATCCCTTCAAAATTTTATTGATCCTTTTTTTTCGTAAACAATCGCTCTAACTTATCGGTAAAACTTAAAGCCTTTTTAATTTTTTTGCCAAACATATTCAGCAGCTCGGGCAGGTGGTTAAACTGGCCGCTGCTGTCGTCTACCATGTAGGTCCAGGTGCCGGTAGAATGGTTAATATTAAAATCGGTTAGATCCGGCGCGCCGTTTACAATTTTCAGCTGCTGCATTTTTTGCAAAACCTCAAACCGAATATCGGCGTTCATCTCCTCAAAATTATCAATGGCTTGGCGGTTAAATTCGTCTAACGGATTTTTGCCCGCAACAATGTTTAAGTGGATGCCGCTTTTAACCTCCTCCATGGTTTCCAAATAATCGGAAAAACGCAAATTCAGGTAATAAAGCAGCAGGTGGCGCTCCGCGTTTTGCAGCGCCTTGGCGCCAATTTGCTTTTCTAATTCAAGGTAACGGTCCAAATCGTTTTTTTGTAAAATTTGGGGCTGTTCCTCTAAAAAAAGTACTTTTTTCCGGTAATTTGAAATCAACTGCCGCTGCTCCTCGGTAATGTAGGTGTACTTTTTCATGGCGTAGCGTGCTTCGGCATCGTTGCCCTCTAAGGTCAGCTGTGCGTCCCGCACCAGGGCAAATTTTTCTTTATTTGTTAGTTTTTTGCCGGTTAGTTCCTCCTCAAAAAACGGGGCAATGTTTTCATCCTGCAGGCTAATAAAAAACTTGCTTTGCCCAACATCGCCCTGCCGGCCGGAGCGGCCCCGCAGCTGATTATCAATTCTGCGGGAGCGGTTCACGGTGGTGCTAATAACATAAAGCCCGCCGGCCAACGCAACGGCGCTGCGGCCTTCGCCGTTTTGCCCGCCCAACTTAATATCTACCCCGCGGCCGGCCATATTGGTAGAAACGGTTACCGCCCCCGCCAAGCCGGCATTGGCAATAATTTTAGCCTCCTCGGCGTCGTTCCGGGCGTTTAAAACCGCCGGTTCAATTCCGTTTTGGCGTAAGCTTTTGGCTAACAATTCTGATTGTTCTACACTGGCTGTGCCAACCAAAACCGGCTGGCCCTTTTGGTGCGCGGCAATAATTTCGGCAATAACGGCGCTGTCCCGCTCGCTATTGGTTAAAAAAACTTCGTCCGGTAAATCGTTGCGAATGCAGGGGGTGTGCGGCGCAATGGCCAAAGTGCG
>URRK01000065.1 GCA_900550315.1 uncultured Oscillospiraceae bacterium
CGCCCTCGCGCACGTCGTCCGCACCGTAGCAGCGCACTTCCGCGCGTTCGCCCTTGGAATACGGAATCTCACGCACGGTCGCGAGTTCGCCGGTATAATAGTCAAACTGTGTCTGCACATAGGTGAAGCCGTTGATCCGGGAAATAATCTGCGCCGCGTCTTTGCCCAAGCCGTTTAAAATAACCTTTAACGGGGTGGTGCGAACCTTGTTGGCGTTTAAAGCAATTTTAATGGCGCCCTCGGCCGCGGCAAAGGATTCATGCCCGGCTAAGAAGCAGAAGCACTTGGTTTCCTCTGAAAGCAGCATTTTACCCAAATTGCCGTGGCCTAAGCCAACCTTTCGGTTTTCGGCAACCGAGCCGGGAATACAAAACGATTGCAGACCAATGCCAATGGCAGCAGCGGCGTCAGCAGCCTTGGTGCAGCCTTTTTTAATGGCAATGGCGCAGCCTACGGTGTAGGCCCAAATTGCGTTTTCAAAGCAGATCGGCTGGGTCTCGCGAACAATTTTGTCGCAGTCAATGCCCTTTGCTAAAGTAATTTCTTTGCACTCCTCAATAGAGGAAATGCCGTACTCTTTTAATACTGCGTTAATTTTATCAACGCGTCTTTCGTAACCTTCAAATAAAGCCATGTTCCTGCACCTCCTTATTCTTCACGCGGGTCAATGTATTTAACAGCCTCATCAAAACGGCCGTAAGTGCCCATAGACTTTTTGTAAGCCTCGTTCGGCTCCATGCCTTTTTTAATCAGATCGGTCATTTTGCCTAAGGAAACAAACTCGTAGCCAATTACCTGGTCGTCGGCGTCTAAAGCCATGCGGGTGCAGTAGCCTTCGGTCATTTCCAAATAACGCACGCCCTTGGCCTTAGTGCCGTACATGGTGCCTACCATGGAGCGGGAGCCTTTGCCTAAATCCTCCATGCCGGCGCCAATTACTAAGCCGCCTTCGGAAAAAGCAGATTGCGAACGGCCGTAAACAATTTGCAAAAACAGCTCGCGCATGGCGGTGTTAATGGCGTCACAGACTAAGTCGGTGTTCAGAGCCTCTAAAACGGTTTTGCCGGGCAAAATTTCGGCAGCCATGGCGGCCGAGTGGGTCATGCCGGAGCAGCCAACGGTTTCAACCAACGCTTCTTCAATAATGCCGTTTTTAACATTTAAAGAGAGCTTGCAGGCGCCCTGCTGCGGGGCACACCAGCCCACGCCGTGCGTGTAAGCGGAAATATCTTTAATTTCACGCGCCTGTACCCATTTGCCTTCTTCCGGAATCGGAGCCGGGCCGTGGTTGGGGCCCTTGGCAACGCAGCACATATTTTGTACTTCTTCTGAATAGTTCATATTCAAAACTCCTTTTCAAAATATCGCAAGACGGGGGCCGAACAGCCGGCTGCTTTTGCAAGCAAGGCCAAAAAGCCAAACGCCGTCAAACTAACACTTCTATTATAAATTCTAAACGCCAAAAAGGCAAGAGAAAATTAAAAAGAATTGTCGAATTTTTGGGGTAGGGACGCTAAAATTAAAACATTCGGCAAAAATTGGGATTTTTCGGCTAAAATCGGCCACAGTTTTACGCGGCTACGTTTCTTGGCCTTAGGGCTTTAAAATCAATCTGGGCCAAAGTAACGGCGGCAAACATAATGGCACACCCTAAAATTTGCAAAGGGGACATACTTTCCCCAAACAATGCGCCGGTCAGCGCCGCAAAAACCGATTCTAAGCTCATAAGCACGCTGGCAACCGTTGCGTTGGTAACCCGCTTTTGGGCTACCACCTGCAGCGTGTAGGCCACCGCGCAGGAAAAAACGCCAAGGTAGGCTATGTAGGGCAGAGCCGAAATAATGTGCGCTGGGGTTAGCAGCGCCCGCTCGCTTGGCAGCGCAAAGCAGCAAAGTGAAAACAGGCCCGCTACAAAAAATTGCAGCATAGAAAGCTTTAGCCCGTTGCATTTTGGGGAAAAGTGGTCTACCACCATAATGTGCGCCGAAAACGAAAAGGCGCAGCCGGCTACAAAACCGTCGGCCAACAGGTTTACGCTGCCGCCCTTAAAGCAAAGCAGGTAAAGCCCCGTAAAGCTCAGCAGCACGCTGATCCAAACCGAAAGCGCCGGCCGCTTTTTAAAAAACAGCCCCGCTATTGGCACAATAACAATGTACATGGCGGTAATAAAGCCGGATTTTCCCGCGGCGGCGTCATTTTGCCCGTAAAACGACATACCAAGCTGCTGCAGCGCGGTAGAAAAAAACAGCAAAAAGCCGCAAATAAACCCGCCCAGTTTTTCGTCTTTGGTAAAAAACGGGGCTTTGGGTCGGCCGTTTTGACCGCGGCGGTTTAAAAACAGCACCACCGGCAAAAGGGCAACGCCGCCTAGCAGCATACGCGCAAAATTTAAAAAAATGGGGCCAACAAAGCGCAGCCCGGCGTCCTGCGCCACAAAGCTGACCCCCCAGATCATAGAGGTTACAACCAGCATACCGCTGCCTTTGGTGTTTTCGCTAATTTTCATAAGTATCCCTCGCAAGCTTTTAAAAACAGTATTATTTTAGCATAAAAAAGCATATAATATCAAGCCGCAATAAAACTTAAAATTTTAAAAAAAACTGTACTTTTTTTGCCGAATATGCTATACTGTGTAGGTTAGAACGGTTCCAAAAGCTCGGCAAGGGCTTGGGGCCGGCTGGCTGCCCCGCCGCTGGGGCGGGCCGGTGCTTTGCAAAATTAAAAAAGCCAGGGGCAAAGCCCGCCTGTAGGGGCGGCCTGCAGCGCGCCTTGGTTTGTAAGAATGGAGCGTTACGACTTATGCTTTTAAACCTGTTAAAATCTATTTTGTACGGCATTATTGAGGGCATTACCGAATGGCTGCCTATTAGCAGCACCGGGCACTTAATTTTGGCCGAACAGCTCATTCCCTTTAAAAATGTTTCGGCCGACTTTTTTTCAATGTTTGAGGTGGTCATTCAATTAGGCGCCATTATTGCCGTAGTGCTGCTGTTTTGGAACAAGCTTTGGCCGTTTCGCAGTAAAGCGGCAGCGGCCAAAGCCGGCGGTTCGCTGGTTAAAGCCAACACCATTCAGCTTTGGCTTAAGGTTATTGTTGCCTGCCTGCCGGCGGCTGTTTTGGGTCTTTTGCTGGATGATTGGCTGGACGCTCACCTTTACAACAAGGTTACCGTTTCGGTTACCCTTATTTTGTACGGCGTGCTGTTTATTTTGGTAGAAAATTATAATCGCCGCCGCAAGCCGGTTGTTACTACCCTGGGCGGGCTGGATTATAAAACTGCGTTGATTATTGGCGGGTTTCAGGTGCTGGCAATGATCCCGGGCACCTCCCGCTCCGGCGCTACCATTTTAGGGGCCATTTTAATTGGCTGTGCCCGGCCCATTGCTGCGGAATTCAGCTTCTTTTTAGCCATTCCAACCATGTTTGGCGCCAGCGCTTTAAAGCTGGTAAAATTCTTGGCCAACAACAGCTTTTCGGGCGCCGAGGTTGCCATTTTGCTGGTTGGCATGTTGGTTTCGTTCCTGGTTTCGGTTGTGGCCATTCGCGGGTTAATGAGCTATGTGAAAAAAAGGGATTTTTCCTTTTTCGGGTACTACCGCATTGTGCTGGGGCTTTTAGTTATTTTAGCAATCGTTCTGGCGTAATTTTATGAAGAAAAACGATCGCGTTTTGGTGCAAATAACCGGCCTTACCGGGGCCGGCAGCGGGGTTGGCCGGGTAAACGGCATGGCAATTTTTGTGGCGGGGGCCGCCGTTGGCGACGAGCTGATTGCCCACATTATTAAGGTAAAAAAAAGCTACGCCGTTGGCATTATTCACAAGCTTGTAACTCCTTCTAAAAACCGTAAGCCGGTTGATTGTCCGGTGTTTGGCCGCTGCGGCGGCTGCACCTTTCGGCACCTAACCTACCAGGCCGAGTCCGCTGCCAAGCAGCAGGCCGTGCAGGATGTTATGCAGCGTATTGGCGGGGTGCAAAAGCCCCCCGAACCAATTATTGTAGCGCAAAACACGGTGCACTACCGCAACAAAGCGCAGTACCCGGCCGCAAACGGCAAAAACGGCGTTTGCTTTGGCTTTTACGCCGGGCACACGCACCGCGTTATTCCGCAAAGCAGCTGCTGCCTGCAGCCCAAAATTTTTGGTGCGGCCTTAAACGCTGTAAAGCAGTGGGCTAACAGTTTTGGCATTAAAGCCTACCAAGAGCAAACCGGCAGCGGATTGCTGCGGCATGTGCTGCTCCGATTTGCCGAGGCTACCGGCCAGCTTATGGTGGTTCCGGTTATAAACGGCACGAACCTACCCTTTGCTGAGCAGCTGGTGCAGCAGCTGCAAGGGGCGGTTGGCAGCGCCTTGCAAACCGTTTGTTACAACATAAACACCGAAAAAACCAATGTGGTGCTGGGGCCCCAGTGCTGCACGGTTTACGGCAGCGGATTTATTACCGACGAAATTTGCGGCGTACAGGTTCGCATTTCACCGCAATCCTTTTACCAGGTAAACCGGGCTATGGCAACGGTGCTTTACCAAAAAGCTGCCGGGTTTATTACGCCGGCGGACCGCACCATTTTAGACCTTTTTTGCGGCACGGGCACCGTGGGGCTTTCGGTGTTGCGCTGCACGGGCGACCTTACCAAAGCCCTAATAGGGGTAGAAATTGTTCCCTCTGCGGTGCAGGACGCCGAAGAAAACGCCCGCAAGGCCGGGGTAAATGCCCGCTTTATTTGCGGTGACGCCGGCAAAGCTGCCGAACAGCTGCTGCTCGAGGGTGTTTGCGCCGATGTTGTTGTGGTAGACCCGCCCCGCAAGGGCTGCGAACCGGCACTGCTGCAAACTATTGCCGGCGGCTTTACCCCCCAAAAAATTATTTACATTTCCTGCGACCCGGCAACGCTGGCGCGGGATGTCAAACAGCTGCAGGAGCTAAACTACCGGCTTGAAAGCTACACCCCGGTAGACCTTTTCCCCGGCACCGCCCATGTGGAAACGGTGGCGCTGTTAACGCAGCGGCCTTAAACGGCTTAAGCCGGCGGCGGTAATTTAGGGCGTGCAGCATTTGGCGTTACATACCGAAACGGCTTAATAGTGTAAAAACAAAATTGCTGTGAGTAATTGTTACTCACAGCAATTTTTACTTTAATTTTTTAGCCAATTTAGGGTGTAGAATGATAACTGTCAAGCAAGGCTTTGTTATATAATTGCATTGTCTTTTGATTTTTTGTATGGTACAAAATGTTTTCACCTTTTTTACAAAGCAATTTGTCGCCTTTAAAATCTGTAAATGTAGCGTCTTGACCGTTAAAACCCAGTTTTATATGTATATTACCACTTTGTGTTATAATAGAATGTTTGTAACCGTCAATATAAACCAGGTTTTTCCAAACATCTAACAAAGAGAATTCTAAAGCATTTTTAGCCCAGCATAAAGGTACAATATGATGCAATTCAAACCCCTTGGTTTTTTCAACAGAATGGTGCTTAAAATAATTTTCCCTTTCTGCTTTGGAACGAGTAAATTTTTCCTTGTTTTCGTAAACAGAATCTTTCCCAACTCGAATTTTTAATGTATCGTTTTTAAGCTCATAATAAGCGGTTTGACCCATGAGCATAAAAATTTGTTGCGTTTCGTTTAACCAGTTGTGAAAGTCGCGCTTGTCTGGCTTTTTTCCTTTAAAGGCTTTCGGGTCGCAGTATTCTTTAACAATACGAACGGCGTGCTCCCGTTGGTATTTGCTTAGTCGCCTAAATTCATGAATATATTCAATTAACTCGGTTATTGTATATCTGTGCTTATTAAGTGTTTTACCGCAAAAGGAAAAGAAAAATTGAAATTCTGTTGCTGTTATGTATCCGTCCAATTCTGCAATTGCAAGTAATTCGTCGGCCAAACCGTTTGTCAGGGTGTCTATGGCCCTAGTATACCGCAGTCTTTTTTCAAGCAAGGTGTGCGTGTTTTCAATAAAATCCAAACCTAAATCAGAAACACGAACATATTTTTTAGTGCCATTTTTGTAGGGGGAAAGCTTGGCCCCTTTTGTATTATATCTTTCAATCAATCCCATTCTGTGTAAATCTACAAATAGATTTTTTCTAACAGAATCTTGAGTGCATCTGCCAAGTTTGCTTGAAAGATTATTAACATAAATTGCATAGTTGGCTTCTTCCGGCAAATTGGCTGGTCTTTTCTTTAGATCGGTAGTTCTAATAACCATTTTGTTTTTTCCGGCAATTTTGTATAATTCATTAATCATGGTAAAAATTAGGTCCATGTCGTAGCGGTTATGTTGTGAACACTGAATTCCCCTGTAATGAACACTTGCAATCCGGTCTGCTAAAAAAGGAAAGCATTTTTTAGAAACATCAATATTACATAAATTTTCCCTAAATTCTTGGTAGGTCATATTGTATGAATCCTTTCATTTATAATGGTGCAGTATTCTTTGTTGCTTTCACAAGAAATAAAATTTCTACCTAATTTTTTTGCACAGTATGCAGTTGTACCCGTTCCGCTAAACAAATCAAGAATTAAATCGCCTTTGTTGCTGCTGGCTAAAATCATTCTTTCAATTATGCCCTCCGGTTTTGGCGTGGGGTGTTTTTGTTTTACTGTTTTTCCGCCTTTTTTGTTTGTTAGGCGAACAGAAGAAAACTCCCAAACATCAGTGCATAATTTTCCATTTGGATTGGGAAACCAGCGTTTTCCATTCTTTAAAATGCCCTTGGTTTGCGCCGCCTTAATTCTTTCGCCCGATAAATAGGGGGTTCTTACAGCGTCGCAATTAAAAGTAAAATTCTGCTCAGCTTTTGTAAAAAATAAAATGGTTTCTTGATTATTACAAAATCTTTTTCTGCAAGCGCTAAATCCATCTTTTTTATACCAGGTAATCCAATTTTTATATTTTAGCCCTTTGGAACACAAATGAGTTAAAATAAAGGCCGAATTAAAGGCAGTGTTGAATATATAAAGGGAACCGGAGGGTTTTAGCGTAAAAATAACTTTATCAAGATATTTGTAGGTAAAATTTATAAAATCCTCCGCACTGGTAAATGTGTCCCAATCGCCTTGATGAAGATTATAGGGCGGGTCAATAATGGCAAGGTCAATGCTTTCCGGTTCAACTTTGTCTAAAAAAGGGAATACATCTTCACAATAAACTTTGTTTAATTCCATTGGAGGTGCCTCCTTTGGCAAGGGCTATTTTTTTATCAATTACATCTTTGTAAGTGTCATACAATTCAAAACCAACATAGCGGCGCCCCTCTTCACAAGCAACCTTTAGGGTTGTGCCGCTCCCGGCAAAGGGGTCCAAAACAATTCCTTCTTTAAAAGAATATAATTTTACACATCTACGAACAATTTCTTCTGGCATAATGGCAGAGTGTATGCCAAAAGCAAGGTCGCCCTTGTTAGGTATGGCAATTTCCCATATTTGTTTTGTGTATTCAACCCATTCATCCTGCGTTAAAGCGCTTTGTTCTTTAATTTCTTTGCTAACGGGTGCGGGTTTGCCGTCTTTTACATAAATGGTTATAAATTCGCAAGTGTTTTGGGCATAAAAATTAGGGGGGCACGGGTAGGAACCAAACATCAATTTTTTTGTTGCATTTTTCCTTTGCCAAATGTACAAATCCATTAAGTATAAATTAGTGCCTTTTAATATAGAATGTTGAATGGCGCTTTGCAGGTCAAAAATATCCCGGTTGTAATGGGTGTGCATTTCCTTTTTTTTCATTGGCATTAATGGAACATTAATGCATAATTTTCCGTTGGGTTTTAAAACGCGCTCACATTCTTTCCACACCCTTAGCAACTTGTTAATGTAATCCTCAAAGCAATCAATATTGCCAATATCGCTTTTTTTAACATCACTAACTATTTCAGACTGGTATCCGTTTTTATAATCTTTTATATTAAAATACGGTGGAGAGGTAACAATTAAATCTATTGAACAGTCCGGAATATCGTTCATTTTTTCTGAGCTTTGGTAATACACTTGGTCTAAAAACGGTTTATTCATTGGGTTTAACCCCCGTTTCTGTGGGATGAACAAACTCCATAATATCCTCAATATTACAATTCAAAGCCTCACAAATGCGGCCTAAAATATCAGTAGTAACATTTTCACCACGATTCATTTTTGAAATTGTATAATTGCTAATACCGGCCAATAATTCTAAATCCTTCTTTTTGTAGTCTTTATCAATTAAAAGCTTCCACAGCTTTTTGTAGCTTACTTGCATTTTAAACGCTCCCTTTCTAAACCACTATAATTGTACCATAGCTAAAGCAATATTACAAGTTAAAACAAAGCAATACCATTGTTTTTAAGTAATTTATTTAAAAAACATTAAAAGCAACTTTAAATTTACAGGGTTAAGAACAAAAAGGCAGATACCTGAAAGTATTCCAGATATCTACCTTTATTTGCTGTTTATATATTTGCTGTTTTTTAGCGGGAAAGTAAAATTAAAATTAAAATAAATTTACTTTTATTAAATGCGGTACACTGTG
>URRK01000066.1 GCA_900550315.1 uncultured Oscillospiraceae bacterium
GGGGCTCGGCTGGCAGAATTGACGCCGGAAACGTTTGTGCTGGAAACCAACGGTGCTATGTCAGCCCGTTATGCGGAAACCAATTTGTCCTGGCTGTCCGATTTGATGGAAAAACATACGGGGAAACGGCGGAAGGCTTTATGCCGTAGGGAGCAGACGCAGCAGGAGCAGAAAAACGGCAACCCGCTAAGCGGTAGGGCTGCCCCGGGTACTAACGGTGCTTTAAACGGTAACAGTGGCCCAAGTGCCAATAAAGAGCCGAACGCCAACGGTGACCCGAGCGGCAACGGCAATTAAAATGGCAGGCCAAACAACCAAAACTGTTAAGCATTAAAACAGTCGGTCTGCCAAATTGCCCAGCGGCCAATTTTGGGGCAACCAAACCGCTCGGCTGCACCTTTAAACGCCACACGGAGGAGTATTATGCCGCGTTTTTTTAAAACCAATATTGAACAGGATCCGGCCCTGACCGGGCCCGACGCCGCCCATGCTGCAAAGTCTTTGCGGGTGCGCGTGGGGGAAAAGCTAATTGTTTGCAACACAAAAGGGCTCGATTACCACTGCGCCGTTGCAGCCGTAACGCCGCAGCGGGTAGAGCTAAACATTTTGCAAAAGACGCCAACCGTAAGCGAGCCGGATATTGCCGTTACCCTTTGCCCCTGCCTTATGAAAGGGGATAAGCTGGAAACGGTAATTCGCCACGGGGTTGAGCTTGGTGTAACGGCGTTTTTGCCGCTTTATTCGGCCAACTGCGTTTCTAAGCCCAACGAAAAAGCTTTAGCCGGTAAGCTGGCGCGGTGGAACAAGCTGGCCGCCGAGGCCGCAGGGCAAAGCGGGCGGGGCATTTTGCCTCAGGTGTACCCGGCGGTGCCGCTTACGCAGCTTGCCAAGCAGCTGCAAGAGCGGTTTGATCTAACACTGTTTTTTTACGAGGCGGGGGGCGAGCCGTTGGGGCAGCTGATGTGGGAGCACAGCCGCAGTGAAAAGCCTTTAAAAACCGTTTGCGTTATTACCGGGCCGGAGGGGGGCTTTACCCCGGCCGAGGCCGAGCTGCTGCAGGCCGCCGGCGCCAAAACCGTAACCTTAGGTAAGCGCATTTTGCGGGCCGAAACCGCCCCGCTGGCTGCCGTAACTGGCTTAATGCTGTTAACCGATAATTTAGAATAAAATTACCTTAATATTACATTTGCCCGGCTGCAAGGGGCGTTTTTGCCGCCCTTTGCGGCCGCTGCACGCAAAGGAACTTTAAGCTTATGAAAAATCCGTTTTTAAAAAGCACGGTAGATTATTTAATAGTAGGGCTGGGCAACCCCGGGCTGGAGTACGAAAAAACCCGCCACAACTTAGGTTTTCGCTGCATGGATGTTTTGTGCGAACAGCAGGATATTGCCTTAAACAAGGTTAAATTTAACGCCCGCTTTGCCGCCGGCAGCCTTGGCGCAAAGCGCTGCCTTTTTTTAAAGCCCCAAACCTACATGAACAATTCGGGCGAGTCGGTTGCCGCGGCCATGCGCTTTTACAAGCTGCGCCCCGAACAGCTGCTGGTTATTTTTGACGATATTTCACTGCCGGTGGGGCGGCTGCGCATTCGCCAAAAAGGCTCGGCCGGCGGGCACAACGGGGTTAAAAGCATTATTGAGCTGCTGGGCAGCGATGCCTTTTTGCGCATTAAAATTGGCTGCGGGCAAAAACCAACGCCCGCGTACAATTTGGCCGATTGGGTGCTGGGTAAATTCCCCCCGGAGGATGAAAAAACAATTCAACAGGTGCTGCAGCGCGCGGCCGAGGCGGCTGCTTGCGTGGTAGAAAAGGGCGCCGAAGCGGCCATGGGCCGCTACAACGGTTAGGCCGGCAGCCAAATGCCGCGCGGTTTGGCTTAACTTTATTTATGCAGTGCCGCGCTTTTTTTGCCGGGCAAACGCCTTACGGGTCATTTTACCTTTGCGGCCTTGCGGAATAAACCGCAAAGTGTTAAAAACAAAAAATTGCCGGGGCGCGCAATAAAAAATATTAAATTTTAACCAACAATTATTTTAACAAAGCACGGCAAAAATTAAGGGGGTTTACTCCGTCTTAATTTTTTGGCTTTGCTTAAGGGGGAACTATGCACTTTTTAACCGGCGCCGCGTACCGTTTGCCCGGCGTACAAAAAACGGTAGAACAGCTGCTGGGCGGCGTTTCGCCCTGCGCTTTATTTGGGCTGCCCGAGGTTGCAAAGGCGGTTGTTTTGGCCTGCCTGCACGAAAAATGCGAGCGCCCTGTTTTGGTTGTAACCGCAACCGAGGCCGAGGCTTTAAGGCTGGGTGCCGATGTAACCGCGCTGGGCAAAAAAACCGTTATTTTGCCGGCAAGAGACTATGTTTTTACCCAAAACAGCGGCTTTTCACGGGAGTATGAGCATCGCCGTATTCACGCCTTGTACCGGGTTTTAAAGCAGGATTTTGAAATTGCGTTTTGCGATGCGGAATCTTTAACCCAAATGACGGCGAACCAGGCCGCCTTTACCGCCGCCGGCTTTACCCTAAAAAGCGGCGACACGGTAGATTTAAACGCCCTGCGGGCAAGGCTTACCGGGTTGGGCTACCTTTGCACCGAGCAGGTAGACGGGCCCGGCCAGTTTGCCGTGCGCGGCGGCATTGTAGATATTTTTTCCCCCGCGCACGAAAAGCCCGCCCGTTTAGAGCTTTGGGGCGATGAAATTGACCTGCTGAGTTATTTTTCTACCGAGGACCAACGGCGCAGCGACCCGTTAAGCGAGCTAACCGTTTTGCCGGCCTGCGAATTTTTTTACACCCCCGCCGAGCTGGCACAGCAGCTGTTAAAAAAAGCCGGCTCTTTAAAAAAGGCTAACGAAGCTTACCTGCGCCAACTGCGGCAGGACGCCGAACTGCTGCAGGCCGGCGGCACCGTTTGCGCCGACCGCTATTTGCCTTACCTTAAAAACAAGCCGGTGCTGCCGGGGGATTATTTTAAAAACTGCCTGCTGGTTTGCAGCGAGCAAAAAAATATTTCCCAGCGCCTAAAAAGCTTGGCCGCCGGCCGGTTAAACGATTTAACCGCCTTGGCAGAGGACGGCATTATTTTAAAAAACGCTGCCGATTTTTACGCCCCGCGCGGATATTTTACGCAGCTGGTTGGCCAAATGCAAACGGTTTACCTCAGTAATTTTACGCACGGCGGCTTTCCGGTTGCGCCAAGCGGGGTAGAATCGGTTACCGTGCGGCAAATTTCGCCCTACGGCGGCGCAATAGATGTATTATGTGACGATCTGCGCCCCTGCGCGGCCGGTCGGGGCACCGGCGTTGTAGCGGTGTACGGCGAAAAAGCGGTAGATATTATGGCCGGCGAGCTGGCCGCCAACGGCTTTGCCGCCGCCCCGGCCAACATAAACCAATTGGCCGGCCCCGGCATTTTTGTTACGGCCTGCCTGCCCCTTTCGGCAGGGTTAGAGCTGCCGGAGCTTAACACCGTATTTTTAACCTACAAAACCGGCGCTGCCAAAAAACGCCGGGTAAAAAAGCGCCGTAAGGAGGAAATTTTTAACTCCTTAGAGGAGCTAAAGGTTGGCGATTATGTAGTACACGCCGCGCACGGTATTGGCCGGTTTGACGGTATTCACCGTATTCGCACCGGCGATGTAACCAAGGATTATATTAAAATTAAATACCGCGGCAGCGATGTTTTGTATTTGCCGGTTACCCAGCTGGATTTAGTTTCCCGCTATATTGGCGGCAGCGGCGAAAACGGGCCGGCCTTAAACCGCCTGGGCGGAACCGAGTGGCAAAAAACAAGGGCCCGTGTGCGTGCGGCCGTTAGCAACATTGCCAAAGAGCTAACCGCCCTGTACGCCAAACGGATGCAGCTGCCCGGCTACGCTTTTTCTAAGGATACCGACCTGCAAAGCGATTTTGAACAGCGCTTTATTTACGAGGAAACGCAGGATCAGCTGCGGGCCATTCGTGAAATTAAAAGCGATATGGAGCGCCCGGTGCCAATGGATCGCCTGCTGTGCGGCGATGTGGGCTTTGGAAAAACCGAGGTGGCTCTGCGGGCCGCTTTTAAATGCATTTGCGACGGTAAGCAGTGCGCGCTGCTGGTGCCCACCACTATTTTGGCCTGGCAGCACTATTTAACCGCGCAGGAGCGCATTGGCAATTTGCCGGTTCAGGTAGAGCTGCTTTCCCGCTTTAAAACCCCGAAGGAGACCGAGCGCATTTTAAAACGCCTAAAAACCGGAGATATTGACCTTATTGTTGGCACCCACCGCTTAATTTCAAAGGATGTTGCGTTTAAAGATTTGGGGCTGGTGATTATTGATGAGGAGCAGCGCTTTGGCGTAGCCCAAAAAGAAAAGCTAAAGGCCCTGCTGCCAACGGTAGATGTTTTAACCCTAACCGCCACTCCCATTCCCCGCACGCTGAACATGGCCATGTCCGGCATACGGGATATGTCCTCCATTGAGGAGGCCCCGCAGGACCGCTCCCCCGTGCAGACCTATGTTATTGAACAAAACAGCGGCATTTTGCAGGAGGCCGTGCAGCGGGAGCTGCGGCGCGGCGGGCAGGTTTATTACCTGCACAACCGGGTAGAATCTATTCACACCTGCGCGCTGCGGCTGCAAAATGCTTTTCCCGCGGCCAACATTGGCGTAGCGCATGGAAAAATGGGTGAAGAGGAGCTTTCGGAGATTTGGCGCCGCCTGCTGGAAAAAGAGATTGACATTTTAGTTTGCACCACGATTATTGAAACCGGGGTAGATGTACCGAATGTAAATACGCTGATTATTGAGGACGCCGACCGCATGGGCCTGGCCCAGCTGCACCAGCTGCGCGGGCGGGTTGGGCGTTCGGCCCGGCGCGGGTACGCGTACTTTTGCTTTCGCCCCGGCAAGGCGCTAAGCGAGGTGGCCGAAAAGCGGTTAGAGGCCATTCGGGAGTACACGGCCTTTGGCTCCGGCTTTAAAATTGCAATGCGCGATTTGGAAATTCGCGGCGCGGGCAGCATTTTAGGCGGCGAGCAGCACGGGCACATGGAGGCGGTTGGGTACGATATGTACCTAAAGCTGCTGAATGAGGCCATTGACGAGCAACGCGGAATTCAGCCGGCCGAGGCGCCGGATTGCGCAGTAGATTTAAATATTAACGCCAATATTCCGGAGCGGTATATTCCGGCGCTTTCGCACCGGTTAGAAATGTACCGCCGCATTGCCGATATTAAAACCGTGGCCGATAAAGAGGATGTTATTGACGAGCTGTGCGACCGCTTTGGCGACCCGCCGAAAGAGGTGCTGGGGCTTATGGATATTTCGCTGCTGCGCAACGCCGCCGCCCAAAACGGAATAGACGAAATTACGGGCAACGGCAAAACGGTAGAATTGCATATTAAGAATTTTGAAATGCAGTCGGCCGCGGGGGTGCTGCAAAAGCTGGGCGGGCTGGCAACGCTGGTTCCGGCAACCCCCTGCTACCGGGTGGCCATTCCGGCGGGGCAGGCGCCAACGGCGGTGCTTAACAAGGTTGCCGCCCTGCTGGCCAAAAATTAAGCCCTTGGGCATGCCGTTGCCTGTTTGGCCGGGGCTTACTGCGGCTTTGCACTAAAAATTTTAAAGCGGGCCCGGCTAAGTGGTACCTTTAATTTTAAAAGGTGTTGAAAATTATGTACTATTTAAAACCCCAGCATTCTGCAGATCACTGCTTTGTTCTTACGGGAGAAAATTCCGATTACGGTGTGCATGTTCACGAAAACATTGAATTGGTTTATGTAAAAAGCGGCAGCAGAGAAGTAATAATTAATCAACAAGCGTACCTTTTAAAAGCTGGGGATCTTGCGGTTGTTTACCCATTTGTTTCACATGCCTTTCGGGCTTTGGAACAGGGGGAGTGTGCCTGGGTTGGAATTCACCCGCTGTTTTTAAATCCTAACGGTTTTAGCCTTTTTGGCCAAGCGCCATCCTGCCCGGTTATTGCAAAAGGCAGCCAGCCGGAGCAGCTAAAATTGCTGCTTCAGGCGTTGTTTTTAAAAAATTGCAGTGCGGCACCGTTTATAAAAGGGACGGTGGCGGCGACGCTTTTCTTGTGTGAGCCGCTGCTTAAAATCAATCACGCGCAAGAGTGCGGCGGGCAAACCGATCCGACCGAGGTTTTGCAGTACATTATTGCGCACGCCACCAACGGTCAGCTAACGGCCGAAAATACCGCCCAAAACTTTGGCATGGCCGAGCGTTACTTTTGCGCTTGGCTGGGCCGTGTTTTTGGAATGGGTTTTCACAGGCTTTTAAACTGCTGCCGGCTTAACAATGCGGCCCTTATGCTCACCGGCAGTAATTTGCCAATTACACAAATCGGTTATAAAAGTGGGTTTGAAAGTATTCGCACCTTTAACCGACTGTTTTTGGCCGAATACGGCTGCTCGCCGCAGCAGTACCGCAAAAATGGCCAAAAGCAGTGCTGAAAATGGCTTGCGAATAGCTGGTAAATGTTTTACAATAGCACTGTAAAGGCGGTGTTATTATGGTAACCAATCAACTACCAAAATCGTTTGCGTTTGTAAACAGCTTTAAAAGGTACTCCGGCAACCCAATTTTACACCCGCAGGGAGCCTTAGCGGCCGATTGCATTTTTAACCCCGGTGCGGTGGCAACAAAAAGCGGGGTAGAAATGCTTTGCCGGTGCATTAATTTTAAGGAAATGCCCAAGGGCTTTAATTGGAGCGTTTCGTCCCTTGTGTTTGCACACAGCCAAAACGGTTTTGATTTTACCTTGCAGAACAAGCCGTTTCTTACGGTGGGCAACAGCTGCTACCAAGGCGGGTTTGAAGACCCAAGGTTGGTTTTTTTGCCGGAGGAGGGCTTGTACGCCCTAAGCTATACCGGCGTTTACAATTATTCTAAAACGGTTGGTATGCTGGCCCTTTCAAAAAATCTTGTTGACTGGGACTTTTTAGGAGAATGCCTGCCGGGGCGGGCAATTGCCATAACCGACAGGCGCATTAACGGGGAATATTACGCTTATTTTGGCAACAGCAGCATTTTTCTTGCCCATACCAAAGATTTAAAAAATTGGGTTGTTGAAGAAACGCCTGCCATTTCACCGCGGCCCAATTTATTTGATAATTTCCTGTGCGAGGCGGTGGCCGCCCCAATTATAAACAATGACGGCATATTGCTGTTGTATAACGGTGCGGCAACCGGAAAATTTAACGATACTATTGCACACAACATGGTCAATGAGACGGGGGAGCGGGTTTACGGCTTTAGGGGAAAGCACGCGCCCTGCTGTTACAGCATTGGATGGGCGCTTTTTGAAAGAAACAACCCGGCCAAACTAATTGCGAGAAGTACGGAACCGATTTTAACGCCGCAGCTGCCGTACGAATGTTACGGGATTGCGCCCTACACTGTTTTTGGCAACGCGTTGGTAAATTTTAACGGCAGGTGGATTCTTTATTACGGCTGTGCGGATAGCCGAATTGCCGCGGCCGTTTCGGATCCGGTTTAGGGAAAATCAGGACAGTTTAAAACAAAAATTTAAGTGTGAACTTTAATTAAAATCAGGTAAAAGCAAAGTGTTGCAGATCTTAAAAATAAAAAACAATATCGGTTGTACAAATTTTGCACAGTCGGTATTGTTCTTTTTACGCCATAAAATTTTTAAAAATTGTGTTGCATGCCATTCTGCGTAGCAATATATTACGGCTTTTCCGGTTTTTCTTAGCTATTTATAAAGATTTTATCGGTGTTGCATTTGACGGGCAGGCGATCGGCGTCGGTGCTTAACAAGGTTGCCGCCCTGCTGGCCAAAAATTAGGCCCTTGGGCGCGCCGTTGCCGTTTGGCCGGGGCTTACTGCGGCTTTGCAAAAGCAACAGAGCCTGTGACGCTTACTGCGGCTGTAAATTTACCCTTTAAAACACTGGGTGCCAAATTTGTTTGGCTAAAAGAATACAACTGCAAAACAATAGTGTTTACCGTAAAGCAAATATAACAAAAAGCTCTTGTTCATAGAACAAGAGCTTTTTTGGTACGGGAATTATAAAATTAAGCTTTTGCCATTTGGTAGTTGAACAGTTCCTCCCCAAAGAAAAAACTGAACTTTTAGGGTTGGGGCGGCGGTTTGTTGTTGCCCGCCCAGCGGGTGCGCCAACCAAAAGACAGTTGCTTATTACCATTTTTTTATACAGCGTTGCATAACCGAAATAATATGCTCTATGCTGTCCCTGCAATCCTCTTTCAACCACTCGTTAATAATTGCCATTAGTCCACTAATGTGGAATTTCTGACCGTCTACAACGGCGATCTGTTTTCTCCTTTTCCGGATAATAAAAAGGCAGATAGATTTTTGATTTCTATCTGCCTGCGCATCGTTATTCAGTTGCGTGAGAGTTCAAGACATCCAACAAAGGGAAAACATCATTTTTATATCTGTCAAAACGGT
>URRK01000067.1 GCA_900550315.1 uncultured Oscillospiraceae bacterium
GGGCGATGCACAGGCGCTGCTTCTGCCCGCCGGAGACGTTGGTACCGCCCTGCTCGATGTAGGTGTCGTACCCGTCGGGGAAGGTCTGGATGAAGCCGTCGGCCTGCGCCAGCTTGCAGGCGTGCACCAGTTCCTCCTTTGTAGCCTGCTCGTTGCCCCATTTTAAGTTTTCCGCAATGGTGCCCGAAAACAGCACATTTTTTTGCAGCACCACGGCAACAGCATTTCGCAGGGCTTCTAAATCGTACTCCTTAACATTGCGCCCACCCACCAAAACGGCGCCCTCGGTAGCGTCGTACAAGCGGGGAATAAGGTTTACAAAGCTGGATTTTGCGCTGCCTGTGCCCCCAATAATGCCAACCGTTTGGCCCGATTTTATTTGCACCTGAATCTTTTTTAGGCAGTAGGATTCGGGGCGGCCGGCGTAGCTGAAGCTAACATTTTTAAATTCTACGCTGCCGTTTGGCACCTCTAATACCGGCTTTTTGGGGTTTTGCACCGTGCTTTGCTCGTTCAAAATTTCGCAAACGCGCTCGGCACAGGCCTTAGAAATAGTTAGCTGCACAAAAATCATAGAAAGCATCATTAAGCTCATTAAAATTTGCGAAGCGTAGGAGATTAGGCTCAGCAACTCCCCTTGGGTTAAGCTGTTGGAAACAATAAGGTGCGAGCCAAACCAGGCAATGGCCAAAATGCTGCCGTACATACAAAACTGCATAAGCGGCGAGTTAAAGGCCAGCAGCCGCTCGGCCTTAGAAAAATCGCGGTAAATGCTTTGCGAAACGGTTTTAAACTTTTGCCCCTCGTGCTCGGCACGGACATACGATTTTACCACCCGAATGCCGCTTAAATTCTCCTGCACTACATTATTCAGCTTGTCGTAAGTTTTAAATACCCGCTCAAAAATGGGGTGGGCGTGCGTCATAATAAAATAAAGGCCAACGCCCAGCACCACAATAACCAGCAAAAAGATTAAAGAAAGCCGCGCATTAATGCTAAAGGCCATGATAAGCGAGAAAATAAACATTGCCGGGCTGCGAAACGCCACCCGTACCCCCATTTGAAACGCCATTTGCAGGTTGGAAACATCGGTTGTCATGCGCGTTACAATGCCGGAGGTTGAAAATTTATCAATACTGGAGAAAGAAAAGGTTTGCACCTTGTAGTACATATCGTGCCGCAAATTTTTGGCAAACCCGGCCGAGGAGGTTGCGGCGTAATGCCCCGCCAGGCCCCCAAAGGTTAGCGAAAGCGCGCAGCAGCCAATTAAAACCGCACCGATTTTTAAAATGTAAGCCATATTGCCGGTGCCGCCGTTACCGTTAATACCGTTATCGATTAACCGCGACATCAGCAGCGGAATAATTACCTCCATAATTACCTCCAGTGTTACGGTAATGGGGGCTAAAACGGTATCTTTTTTATACTCCCGCACACAGTGCAGCAAGCGTTTGATCATAGCGGTTGCTCCTTTTCTAAATTCGTTTTAATTTTTTGCAGGGTAGCTAAAAAATCGCGCTGCTCCTCCGGGCTCAGCCCGTTTTGCATTTGGTTTTCCAGGCGTTCTACCCCCCGTTCAAAATACTCGTGCCGCAAAACGGCCTTTTGGGTTAATTGCAGCTTTTTCAGCCGTTTATCGCCGGCAACCGGGCTGCGGGTAATTAGGCCGTCCTTTTCCATAACCTGCAGCATGCCCGTAACGGTAGAGCGCTGCACCGAAAATTCAGCCTCAATATCCCGCTGAAAAACCTCGCGGTTTTGGTTGCGGTAAAGGTAGCCAATAATAAAGCCCTGCATACGGGTCAGCTTTTCGTAATTTTGCTGCCGCATATATTGCTCAATTTGCTTTTTAACCAAATTGGTAACCAGCCGCAGCTGAAAACCAATGTTATTTTTCGGATCCAAAATATTCCCCCTTAAACCGGCTAAGCCCGGCGCCCTACGGCGGCGCCGGCGTTATTTTTGCAGCCTTGCGCAAAATTGAAAGTGCTGGCCGCCGCTTGCGGGCAGCTTGCCCCTTTGTTGCCCTGCTCCGGCCGCACCCGGCCAAACACCGGCTTTTAAATGCGTGCCAAGCGGCGCACAAGCCCGGCAAATTCAAAATAAATGTTAGTGCCCTAACAATTTACTTTTTTATTATAAACACCCCTTGCGCAATTGTCAAGGGGTGTTTTACGGTTTTATGTTTTATTTACAAATGCGGCACCAAAAGCAGTAAAGCGCCAAAGCGGCGGCCCTTGCCGGTACCGCCTAACTAATTACCCGGTACAAAAACGGAGCAAAATGGATCTGCTTGCGAAATTCAATTTTTCGCACCAAAATTTCGTGCAGCTTGGCAAGGTCTTTTTTAAAATACCCGGGCAAAGTGCCCTCCCCGGTAATCTCCACCCGGTCGGCGTCGCACTCGCTCCACAAAAGATCCCAAAACGCGCTCCAATTATGGCCGTAAAAGTTAGGAAAATCAAACGCCTGCCGTATTCTTTCGTGCAGCTCGTAGTAGCCCTTGCAGCCTGTTAAATCTAATTGAATACCTTTCATTTTAACCCGCCAATAGGTTGGCCGCCCAAAGTCGCAAGGCGCTGCCAATTTTTAATAGCCGTATTTTTTGCGCTTGGCAGCAATAAAAATCAGTGACACCGCGCAGGCAACCAGCTCGGCCGCTACAACCGAGAACCAAATGCCGTTAATACCAAAAATTAGGGGCAACAGCAACACGGCCGCAACCTGAAACACCAAAGTTCGTAAAAAAGAGATTAAGGCCGAGGTTAGCCCGTCGTTAAGCGCGGTGAAAAAGGCCGAGCCAAAAATGCTAAGCCCGGCAAATAAAAAGGAGAACGAGAAAATTTGGAACCCGCGCGCCGTTAGCTGCAGCAGCTCGGCATTGTACCCCACAAAAAAACGAGCCAGCGGCGTGCCAAACAGCTCGGCCAACAGCAGCATAGCAACCGAGCAGCCGCCAATTAGCACAAAGCTTTTGCAGCGCAAGGAGCGCAGCTCGCCGTGGTTGCCCGCCCCAAAGTGAAAGCTAACAACCGGCGCCATGCCAATAGAGTAGCCAATAAACACCGCAATAAACACAAAGTTTACATACATTAACACCCCGTAGGAGGCCACGCCGTTTTCGCCGGCGTACTTCATAAGCTGAAAATTATACAGCATATTTACCAGCGACATTGAAACGTTGCTCATAAGCTCGGAGGAGCCGTTGGCAGCGGCCTTGAGCAGCGCTTTGCCATTGTAGCCGGTTTTGCCAAGGCGCAGCGGGCTGTTGTTTTTACGAAAAAAGTAGCAAAGCGGAATAACCGCCCCAACCAGCTGGCTCAGTGCGGTTGCAGCGGCGGCGCCGGCAATGCCCCAGCCAAAGCCGCCAACAAAAAGGGCGTCCAGCACCATGTTGGTAACGCCGCTAACAACGGTTGCAATTAGCCCCAGCGTTGGCTTTTGCGCCGTTACAAAAAAGCTTTGAAACTCCTGCTGCAAAATAAAGGCCGGCGCGGCGGCAATAATAATTCGTCCGTACAGCACGCAGTTTTGCAGCATGGCGCCGTCGGCCCCCAGAGCCACGGCAATTGGCCGAATAAAAATAAAGGCAAAAATGCTAATAACCGTACCCAAAGCGGCCGAAAAATAAACAAACAACGAAAAAAGCCGGTTGGCCTTTTCGGCCCGGCCCTGCCCCATGTATTTGGCCACCAACGCGCTGCCGCCGGTACCAAACATAAAGCCAACGGTGCCCAGCAGCATTAAAAAGGGCATTATTAAATTAACGGCGGCAAAAGCGGTTTTGCCCGCGTAGTTTGAAACAAAAAATCCGTCTACCACGCCGTAAATGGAGGTAAACACCATCATAGCAACCGAGGGCAGCGTAAACTGAATAAGCCGTTTGTAGCTAAAACTGTCTGATAATTTAATGTTCATACTTCACCTTTTCGTTTTATAACAATAGTTAAAAGCGGCCGCAAGGCCGAACCGCGCCAACCGTTTTGCGGCAATTTTTAATAAACACCCTTCCCGAGCGGTGACACAAAAAGTTTTGCAAAAAAACAGAACGGGCGTGCGCCCGAGCCAAAGCCCCGGCGCATACCCTTTTAAAAACCTTTTATTAAAATTGGCGCCTTACCAAAAAGGCAAGCAAAAAAGCCGCCGTTTTGCCCCTTTAGGCAGGCTTGGCTGCGGGCACCACGGTTAAGCGGCAACAGCCAAAACAAGTGCCGCCCGGCTTAAAAATTTATTCTTCCTCCGGCATTTCCCAGTTGTGCCAAATGGCCTGAACATCGTCGTTTTCCTCAAACATATCAATCATTTTTTCCATGTTTTCAATGTCGGCCGGGTCGGTCAAGGCCGTCATGGTAGTTGGTACATACTCCACCTCGGCCGAAAGAAAGCTGTAGCCCTTGGCCTCTAAGGCGTCGCGCACCTTGCCTAAATCGTTCGGCGGGGTAGTAATTTCAAAAACATCGCCGTCGGTGTTAAAATCGTCGGCGCCGGCCTCTAAGGCGTCTTCCATAACGGTGTCCTCCTCCAGCCCGGCGGCGTCTACCGTAATGGTGCCAACGCGGTTAAACATAAACATAACCGAGCCGTTTTGCCCCAAATTGCCGCCAAATTTATCAAAATAATGGCGCACATCCCCGGCGGTGCGGTTGCGGTTTTCGGTTAACGCCTCTACAATAACGGCAACGCCGCTGGGGCCGTAGCCCTCGTAAATAATGTTTTCGTAAACCTTGCCGTCATCCTCGCCCGCTGCTTTTTTAATAATGCGGTCAATGTTGTCGTTCGGTACATTGGCGGCCTTAGCCTTGGCAATAACATCCTTCAGCTTACTGTTTACATTTGGGTCCGGTCCGCCGGCTTTAACAACTACCGCCAATTCGCGGCCAATTTTGGTAAATACCTTGGCGCGCTGCTGATCGGTTTTTTCCTTTTTTCTTTTAATTGTGCTCCACTTGGAGTGTCCCGACATAGTCATTCATCCCTTCAAAATATTCAAATATTGGTGCTGTCGCACCAATAAGCTAAAACAAAAATAAGCCTGCCAAAGGTGCCTTTTAAGCCGACACCTTACCCTAACGGCAAGCCAACACCAATAACAGCGGTTTGCCCCTTTGGGGCTTGCACAGCGCCAAGGCTGCCGGCAAAGCTGAAAAAGCGTTTTTTGCTTTAAAAGGCTTTGGCATTGCTTTAAGAAGCTTTGGTATTGCTTAAAAAGCGGTTTAAAAAGTCGTTATTGTTTTTTAAATTTTCGGCCATTTTCTCGTCCCGCTCTATGAGCGTGTTTTTAACAATTCGGCGGGAAAGCTTTAAGGCTTTGGGCCATTGCAGACTGCTGTCGCACTGCCTTTGCGCCGCCGTGTAAAGGCCGTTTAGGTTGAGGTCTACCGCGCGGCCGTTGTTGAGCGGGAGGTTTAGATTTTCCATAAATCCGCCCTCGGTAATGCTGTTTAGCCAGTTAAAGCTGGCGTCGTCGGTAATTATTAACAGCGCGCCGGAATTGTTCATAAGCTGCGACTGCAGCTTTTGCTTTTGGCCGTTTACAACCTCTCGCGTAGAAAAAGCGCTGCTGTAGGTGCAATCTAACAGCCGCACATTGGCGGTGCCGTCGCCGTTTAAATCGGCAGCGTAGGCGCTAAGCTGCTGTTCTAACGCCGTTATCTGCGCGTTGGAAAATTGCACCTCGGAGCTGGCCAGCAGCAGGGTGTAATCGTACTTTGGGGCGCGGACGCACTGTGTAACCGAAACGGCAACCGTAACCGCCACCACCAGCGCTACCACCGTGTACCACTTGTAGTAGTACCAAAAATTTGCAAGCCGCGCGAAAAACCCGCGTTTTGCCGCTGTTTTTAACATAAAAACACCTCTGCCATTGGCGCCAACGCCGTATAGTATACCACAACCAACGCAATAATGCAACCGCATTTGCCGGTTTTACCCGGCCAGGGGCGTTACACCGTCCAGTTTTCCGGGTTATACAGCACGACGGCCGAAAGGGTGCCGTCTACAAAAATAAAGTTTAACACATTTTTGCCGGTAACATAGCTTAGCTTTTCACAATTGGCCGGCGTAGTTGGCATAAAAAATACATCATCATCGGTTGCGGCCGATTTTTCGTATTTTAAATCGCCCATGGCGGCAATAACATCCTCCTGCGCGTAAACCCCGCCCATAGAAAAATTGTAAGCGTACTCCCGCGCAACAATTAGGCTAATGCCGTTCTCCTTTTTTGCTTTTTCGTAGCAAAAAAGCACGCTGCCGCCGTCTAACCAAACAGTTTTTTCGCCCTGCGTTTCGGTTAGGTCGTCTACCTCGGCGCCGGGTTCTACCGTATCTTTAAACTTTTCTTTTAACTCGTCTACATTCGCACCAAGCGCAAATTTAATTTCGGGAATTTTGCCGCCGGCCGCCAGGGCGGCAATATCTACCGCGTAGGCCGAAGAGCTTGCTTTGGCGTTTTCATCTCCTTCTTGGGTGCCGCAGCCGCAGCAAAGGGCCGCCAGCAGGGCTGCTAAAAACAGGGCTGTTAATTTTTTCATTTTTCACCGCTCCTTTTAAAATACCTTTTTAAATTGCCCTAAAAGCTTAGGGAATAATTTTATAAGACGGGGTATCGCTGTATTTATTAAGCTCTGTAAAAAAGTAGGCGTTAAAAATACTTTTTAAAACGTTACCGCTGTAGGTGCCGTATTCGCCGTGCTCAATAATAACCGAAACGGCTATTTCGGGGTTGTCGTACGGGGCAAACGCAATAAACACGGTGTGGTCTTTGCCCGAGTTTTCGGCCGTACCGGTTTTGCCGCCTACTTTAATGGGGTAATTGCTAAAAATGCGGCTGCCGGTACCGTCCTCGGTTACCGAGAGCATGCCCTCTTTTACCGTGTTAATAACCGATTGACTCAGCTCGGCCTTGTTCAGCACCTTAGCCTGGTTTTTAAGCACCGTGGTATTTTGGCCGTAGGCGGTTATTTTATCTATTAACGTTGCCTTGTAGCGGGTGCCGCCGTTGGCAATGGTGGCGGCGTAGCAAGCCATTTGCAGCGGGGTAAACGAATTATCCGACTGGCCAATAGCGGCCGAAAGGGTGTAACCGGCGTACCATTTTTCGCGGCTGGAGGGGCCGGCCAAAATGCCCTTGCTTTCATCAATTTCTACCCCCGTGTACTCCCCAAGGCCCAGCATACGGCAATATTTATTCATATTATCAATACCCAAACGGCGGCCAACATCAAAAAAGTAGTAGTTGCAGGACTTTGCCAGTGCACGGTTTAGGGTAATGGCGCCGTGGGTGCCCATGCAGTGCGGTGGTTTGGTATCTTTATAATAAGTGTAAGTGTGGCGGCAGATAATGGTCTCCTGCGGGGTAATAACCCCCAGCTGCAGCGCCGCGCAGGCAACGGCCGGCTTAAAGGTAGAGGCCGGTGGGTAGGTGCCGTTAAAAGCCCGGTTAAACAGCGGCTTGCCGGTTTTGTCGTTGGCTAATTTTTGGTAGTTTTCTTTATAATCCTTGTAGGAGTAAGAGGGGTAATTGGCGGCCGCAATAACGCCAAAGGTTTTAATGTTAACGGCAACGGCCGTACCGGCGCTGGCGTTAATGCCGTCTTTTTTTAACTGCTCTACCGTACTTTTTAAGGCGTTTTGCGCCGCCATTTGCACTGTTTTATCCAGCGTTAGGCGCACGGTATTCCCCTGCACCGGCTGCTTGGTAACGGTGGAGGAAAGTATTTTGCCCTTGGCGTTTACCCGGTAGGTAATTTCGCCGTCCTGCCCACGCAGGTACTCCTCCTCGGCCTTTTCAATGCCGCTTTTACCAACCTTATCGTTATAAGAGTAGCCCTTTTCCTTGTAGGTTTCCCAATCGTCGGCGTAAATGGGGCCAACATTCCCAATAATGTGCGGCGCAACCGAATCGGCCGAGTATTCCCGGAACGAGGCAATTTCAACCGTTACGCCGTTTTCGGCAAAGTACTGATTTTCGGAAACCACCGTCATGACCTCACTGCTAACATCCTCGGCAAAGGTGTAAGGCGCAGTAATAGAAAAGCCGGCACGGTCCATGGTGTAGCGCACGCCCATAATGCGACGCTGCTGCTCGGTGCTGTAGCCCTGCAGCTGGTACAGCTCTACCATTGCGCTAAAGCAATTTTCGGCCGTTGCGTAGTGGGCAAGGTTTAGGTTTTTTAACAGCTTTTTGGTGGCGTCGGAATCGGCCGCCTCGGTAAAGCCGTAGGGGCTTTGCTTGTTCAGCGGCAGATCGTCGGCCCAGGATTGATTGTTTTGCAGCAGCTGCATTAACACAACAATTACATCATTTAGCGTGTTTTTGTTAATAGAAGCGTAATTAAACGCCAAATTGTAGCCCGCACGGTTGGTGGCAAGCGGGCGGCCGTAATAATCTAAAATCTCCCCGCGGGAGGCTTTAATG